>CBDUSX010000083.1:0-10428 GCA_965369935.1 uncultured bacterium | reverse complement strand
TCCCGGCTATCCGGCCCTCCAAGCCAGCACGCGCTCCGGCTGGTTGGTGATGATTCCGTCCACCCCCATCTCCATCAGGGCCAGGGCCCGCTCCCGCTCGTCCACCGTCCAGGTGCGCAGGGCCAGGCCGCGGGCATGGCACTCGTCCACCAGGGTTTGGGTGACGGAGTATTCGGACGGATGAAGGGCCTGAAAGCCGTGCCGTGCCGCATATTCCCAGGGCTCGAGCGCCTGCCCGAAGAACAACGCCGCGCACGCCAGTTCGGGCGCCAGTTGCCTGGCTTCAACCAGGGAGTGGTGGTTGTAGGAGGAAAGCACCGTCCGCCCGGCCAGCCCCATCTCCCGCACCTCCCCCACCACCCCCGCCACCAGCCCAGGATAGGGAAAGCGGCGGGTCTTGAGTTCGATGTGGATACTTAAGGCGGTGGGCCGGAGCAGTTCCAGGGCTTCGGAGAGCAGAGGAATGCGCTCCGCGGCATAGGCCGCGTCATACCAGCTTCCCGCGTCCAGCGCCTTCAGCTCCGCCAGGGAGGACTCCATTACCAGCACTGAGCGCTCCGCGGTGCGCCCCGCGGTGCGCCCCAGCTCTTCGTCGTGAATGACCACAAGATTGCCGTCCCGGCTGGCCTGCACGTCGAATTCCACGCCGTCCGCACCCACGGCGATGGCCTTTTCAAACGCGGCCAGGGTGTTTTCCGGCGCCGCGCCGGAATATCCGCGATGGGCAATGATCTCGACCATTCGGCTGCAACTCCCCTGACCGGCTCCCTTGTCCGGTTCTTCTGGCTAAATCCTTTAAAGAATGGCGGCCATCCGCCAGGCCTCTCCGCCGGCCTCAACTGCCGGCGTTTTCCGCAGATAGGCGCTCAGGGCCGAAACGGTTGACTTTCCGCCCTGAAATATCTACATTTTTTCAATTGGGGTTCCCGTCGGCAAATGAATGCCACGAACCGGGCACTCCCAGGGTGCCAGGAAGGTGCCGAACGAAGGACCTAGGTTTAAAGGGATTTAGCCATGTCCAATCAGTTGATGGATACGCTGGAAAGCAAGGTCTTCTCCGCTGTCGACAAGATAGAGTCATTGCAGACGGAAATCAACGAACTCAGGGATGAGCGCCAGACGCTGGAAGACAAGCTGCGCGAGTTGATCGGGAAGATGGAGCAACTCGAAGGCAACGGCTCCGCGACCGCGGAAGAAGAGACCTCGGAGGATTCCGGGGACGACCCTACTCCCTCCTTCCGGCCGAACTACTAGCCATCCGAACAGCCGGTTTCCGTTGGGTGCAAGCGCAAGGAACAGGACTTCTCCGTTCTGTCCGTCGCATGGGTAGGGCCGTGCGCCCCCGCTGCAAGGTGTGGGGCGGACGGCGCTTCCGGGAGCGGATTGCGCGGCGCCCGGCGGGTTTACCGCATCCGCACGCCATTATTCTCACATTTCCGCGGCCGGCATCGCTCCTGCCGGCGTCCCTGGCCCTGGCGGTGTTCTTTGCCTGCGCGGCGCCGGCGTGGGCACAGCCCAAGGCTCCGGCCGCGGCGGCGGTGTTTCCATTCACCGCCCAGCGCAATGTGGAGCAAAGCCGCTGGCTGGCTGCCTTTCTTCAGGAGGAGTTGACCCGCAGCCTGCGGCGCTGGGGACAATTTCCATTGCCGGGGCCCGAGCCCGCGGCCCTGTGGCAGCGAAAATTCGGCCTGCGGGGGCTGGAGCCGCCCGAGGCGGCGCAACTGCGGCGGATGGGCGTGGAGGTGGTGCTGCACGGCACGTCGCAACTGGTGCTGGGCCTGGCCCTGATCAAGATGCGCGTGACGGGAGCGGAGGGCGAGCTGCTGCCCGACGGCACAGCCACCTTCCGCATTGAGTTGAAAGCCACAGCTCCGATCATCCTGCTGGCCCAGGTGCTGGGCAAGGCGCTGGCGGGCCTGTCTTCCAAAACCCCGTACGATCACCCGCCCGAGCCCCTCCCTCAGCCCGCCGGCTGGCGGCAGTTGTGGCGCTACTACAAGCTGCGCTCCACGCCCCATGCCCCCTGGGACGCCGCGGCCCTCGCACGGCGCATGGCGCGGCTGGAAAAACTGGCGGAAGAGCCGGCTTTGCAGGGCCGTGTCGCGGCCGCGCTGGCGGGGATTCTGCTGGAAGCGGCTCTGCTGGACACCGAAGACCGGGCTCTGCGCCGCGGACGGCTGGATGCGGCCCTGCGCTGGGCGGCACAGGCGGTGCAGATTGAGCCCTGGAACGGGGACGCCCTGGCCCTGAAAGGGGAGCTGCACCACTTCCTCCGGCAGGAATACGACGCCAGAACCGAGGCCTCCATCGCCCGCGTGAAAGATCCTCTCAACGGCCTGGCATACGTGGTGCTGGCCCTGGCCGCCGGGCTGTCCACCGGCGAAGCCGCCCAGCACATGAAGCGGGCCCTGGCTGTGGACCCGTTCCTCTGGAAGAAAAACCGCCCGCCGGAAGGCCCCGCCTTTCAGAACGGCGTGCTGGAGCCGGTGATCGAAAAATGGCAGGCCCTGCGGGCCAAGGCCCGCCGCCGGAGGAAAGGAAGCGGCGACCCGCGCCTGGCCCAGGGCATTGCGCTGTTTGAAAATAAAAAATGGACAGAAGCCGAAAAGGCCCTGCTCGAGGCCGCCGCGGCGGATGAATACAGCCACGCACCCCTGCTCTATCTGGCGCGCATCCAGATCGAAACGGGAAACCCCGAAGCCGCCTCCGCCCAACTGCGCAAGCTGGCAGTGGAATTTCCCCAGGAAGCGGAAATATATTATTATCTGGGCATCGCCCTCGAACGGGGAGAGGCCTATGCGGAGGCCATCGCGGCGTTTCAGCAGAGCCTGCGGGAAGACCCGGAATACAGCCTCGCCCTGCTTCACATCGGCACCGCGGCGCTGGGCGGCGGCCAATGGGAGCGGGCCAGGGAAGCCTTGCGGAATTTCCTCTCCCGCGACAACCGGAACGCGGAGGGCTGGCTCAGTTACGGCATCGCCAACGCACGGCTGGAACGCTGGGAAGCGGCGGACGAGGCCTTCCGGGAGGCCCTCAACCTGCAGCCCGGCATGAGAGAGGCCCTGCGCTGGCGGACGGAAATTCGCCCGCGGCTGCCCAGATAATCGAGCCGGCTCTGGCCACGCCCCAGCAGTGTCGCGTAAGCTGGGAGCAAGCCTGCGGCGCACCAGCCAATCTCCGCTAAGAACGGAGCCGCTTTGCCCGGGCTTGCGGCCGGCACAACCCCTGACACGGACGGCGTAACCGAATGGGAGACAGCTTCGGAAAAAGGTTTCGCGTCACCACCTGGGGCGAGTCCCACGGTGGAGGCGTGGGCGTGGTCATTGACGGCTGTCCGGCGGGGCTGGAACTGAACGAAGACGACATCCAGCGGGAACTGGACCGCCGCAAACCCGGCCAGAGCAGCATCACCAGCCAGCGCAAGGAATCGGACCTGGCGCGCATCGTCTCCGGTGTGTTCGAGGGACGCACCCTGGGCACCGCCATATCCGTGCTGGTGTGGAACGAGGACGCCCGCTCCAAGGATTACGAAGAGTTGAAGGAGTTGTACCGGCCCAGCCACGCCGACTACACCTACGACCGCAAGTTCGGCTTCCGCAACTGGAAGGGCGGGGGACGGGCCAGCGCCAGGGAAACCGTGGGGCGCGTCGCGGCGGGGGCCATCGCCCGCAAGATTCTGCGCTCATGCTTCGGGATTCGGGTAATCGCCCATGTGAGCCAGGTGCAGAACATCGTCTGCAAGACCCCGCCGGAGGAAGTGACCGAAGAGGCCGTGGAATCCAACATCGTCCGTTGCCCGGACGCCGCCGCCGCGAAGAAAATGATCGCCCTGATCGAAAAAATGCGCAAAGCCGGCGACAGCGTGGGCGGCATCCTCACCGCAGTGGTCAAGGGCTGCCCGGCAGGGCTGGGCGAGCCGGTGTTCGACAAGCTGACCGCGGATTTGGCCAAGGGCCTGATGTCCCTGCCGGCGACGCGGGGGGTGGAATTCGGCCTGGGGTTCGAGGCGGTCAAGCTGACGGGCTCCCAGCACAACGACCCGTTCGTCGTGCGGGAAGGCCGGGTGCGCACGGCCACCAACAATTCCGGAGGCATTCAGGGCGGTATTTCCAACGGTGAGAACATCCTGCTGCGCGTGGCGTTTAAACCCACCGCGACCATCCTGAAAATCCAGGACACGGTGAACCGCAAGGGCGAGCCGGCGCGCCTGAAGGCCCGCGGACGCCACGACCCCTGCGTACTGCCCAGGGCGGTGCCCATGGTGGAAGCCATGATCAACCTGGTGCTGATGGACCATCTGTTGCGGGCCACGACCAACAAGGACCTGGAAAGACTCACCCGGTTCTTCGACGCTCCGGCGCCATGATAGACCACTACGTCAGACTTGGGCTGAAGCCGGGCGCCAGCGCGGAGGAGATTAAGACCTCCTTCCGGAAACTGGTAAAAAAGCACCATCCGGACGTTTCGGGCGGCAACGCGGCTTTTTTCGCCAGGATCAAGGAAGCCTATGACGTGCTCTCCGATCCGGCCAACCGGGCGCTGTTCGAACGCCTCTACGGGCTCTACGGAACCCCCCGCCGCCCGCCCCGCGCCCGGGGCACGGCGCCGCGCGGCAGGGACACCCTGCGGCGCAACAGGGGCGCGGCAGGCCCCCGGCCGGAACGAACACCGCAAAGGACAAGGGCGCGGCCGGTGCCTGCTTCGCGGACGACCCCGTGGCCCGGTCAGCGGCGTGCCGCGGCCGAGACGGCCACCGCGCCCCGCCCCGCGGCGCTGACCCGGCTGATGTCCATGGCCGTGCCGCGGCCGGCGAAGATGATTTTCGAAAACCTGACGGGCAGAATCATCGTGGCGCCGACCACCCCGGAGAATCTTTGGGAAACCACCCTGAAAAAATTCGGGGCCGCGGACCTGGGCCACCTGGCGGGCCACGTGATTCAGGTAAAGGCCACGGGCGCGAAAGACCGGGTGCGGGGCATCCTCCCGCGGGCGGCGGGAGCGGGAGCGGAACTGAGGGCCGAGGGCGGCGCGCCCGGACGGGACGGCGGTGCCGCGGGCCCGTCCCTGCTGATCAAGTGCACCGTGCCCCACGGCACAATGCTGGTGTTCAGCAACACCTTCGGCGCCATCATCGTGGGCGACCTGGAAGGTGAGCTGCAGGCCAACCTGGACGGCCGCACCTCCCTGCGGGCGGGACGCCTGAGCCGCGCCCGCCTGGTGTTGAAGGGCTCCAGCACCGCCTGGCTGGCCGCGGTGGAAGGGGAGGCGGACCTGCTGACCCAGGAAGGGGGCAGGATCGTGCTGGATGGGAACTTGAAGGTGCTGCGGGCCGCGGCGGAAGACCAAAGCGCAGTGGAGGTGCTTGGCCCGGTGGACAGGCTGGAGGCGCGGGTGGAGGACAGCGGGTTTGTTCACCTGAAGGATGCGGTGCGGGTGGCCCATTACGATGTCCGGGGCACGGGATACCTCCGCATCGCAGAGGCCAAAATTCTGGTGACCGGCCATCGGGGCGGCGCGGCGAAGGTGGACGTTCTCCGCAGGCCGTTCATCGTCCCCGTTTCGCGGGCCGGGGCCAAACGGCACGCAACCCCGGGCTGAAGCGCCCCCGGCGGATGGGGCCGGGAACGCCGGGCAATTGAACCCGCGGGCCTGTTTCCTCCTCCACAAGTTCAGGGTACATTGTCCGCCGGCGGCCCCGCCAGGATGACGCCCCGGCGCCGGGCGGGCATACCCCAATGCTCCGTAGCAGGCGAAACCACCACGGCCGTGCCGGCCGCATCGTGAATGTCAGCAAGGATTGTTATGGCAACCAGGAAAGGATTTGCGCGCACCCTGCTGGCCCTGGCCTGGATGGCCCTGGCCGTCGCGGGTTGTGAAACCACGGCGCCGCAGGATATAGTCGCCCCGGCCCGCCTGCTCTATCTGCAGGCGGAGATTTCCGAGAATCAGGGCTTGTTCACCGAGGCCATAGACAAGTACACGCAGCTGATCGCCCAGTATTCCGGTACCCGGCTGGCCACCTTCTCTCACCTGCGGCTGGCGGAAATTTACTCCAGGCAGGAAGAATGGGGGGATGCGGACACCAACTACCGGCTGTTCCTCAATCTCAACTCCAACAGCCATCTCACCCCCTTTCTGTTGTACCGCCTGCTCAAGGTAAACCACGAGCGGAGCTTTACCGGCGCGGTTTTCAAGGAGCGGGAATTCGACCGGGATATGGAGCCCAACCGGAACATCATCCTGGAGTACAAACGCTTTTTTCTGCTTTACCCCAAATCCGTGTATCTGGACGAGGTGACGCCTATTTTCCGCAGCGCGCGGGAAACCCTGGGCCTGCACGAGCTGGTGGTGGCCGATTTTTATTTCGAACGGGGCCAGTTCAACGCCGCCATCAGCCGTTACCTGTACCTGCTGCGGAATTTTCCGGAATTCAAGGATACGGACGAGGTTTTGCTCAAGCTGGTCGAGGCCTACCAGGAAAACCAGCAGCAGGAATTTGCCAAGGAAATCGAGCGCATCCACGCCATCCGGCAAAAAGGGGGTGCGTTGACCCGGGCCGAGCTGGAACAATCGCCCGCCCTGCGCGCGAAGACGCCGCCCCCGAATGCCCCCGCGACCTCCGCCACGCAATGACGCCACGGGAAGCAGACTGGCTGGCCCTGACCCTGGTGGAAGGCGTCGGCCAGAAAACCATTCAGGCGCTCCTGCACCGCTTCGGCGACGTGGGCGCCCTGCTGGACGCCTCGCCGGGAGAAATCCGCAAGGTGCGGGGCATCGGGCCGGAGCTTGCCGCGCGCATCAGCAATGCGCGGGAGGTGGATGCCTGCAAAATCGAAACACGGCTGGTGGAAGAAAACGCCATCCGCCTGATCCCCCTGGATGCCGCGGATTATCCGGCGCTGCTGCGGGAAACCGACGTGCCCCCGGCCCTGCTCTATGAGCGGGGCAGCCTGCCTGGGGAAGAAGTCACGTGCCTGGCCGTGGTGGGCACCCGGCGTGCCTCCAGATACGGCGAGAAAGTGACCCGGAAGCTGATTGAGGGCCTGGCGGCGATTGACCCAGGAATGGTCATCGTCAGCGGGCTGGCGCGGGGCATTGACACCGCGGCCCACCAACAGGCTTTGGACAGCGGGCTGAAGACCGTGGCCGTGATGGCCGGCGGACTGACCGGGATTTACCCGCCGGAAAACCGGGAGTTGGCCGGGCGAGTGGCGGAACAGGGCGCGCTAATCACCGAATTTCCCATGACCGCCGCGCCCATCGCCAAGAATTTCCCGATCCGCAACCGGGTCATCAGCGGGCTGTGCCGGGGTGTGCTCGTCGTGGAAGCGGGAGAAAAGAGCGGCGCCCTGATCACCGCGGGCTTCGCCCTCAACCACAACCGGGAACTGTTCGCCGTGCCGGGCAACATAGACCTGGCCTCCTTCGAAGGTTCGAACCGCCTGCTCCAGACCGGCCAGGCCAAGCTGGTGCGGGAGGCGGAGGACATTCTGGAGGAGTTGGGATCCTATCAACGGGCGGCGCCCGCCCGGCGCAAGGCGCGGAAGGATCGGGAGCGCAGGCCCGCCGCCCACGCGCCTCCGGGCAGCGACAAATTTCAGGTGATCGGGCTGTTGCAAAAGGGGCCCCTCCATCCGGACGAGTTGTCCCGCGAAGCGGAAATGCCCATGGAAAAGCTGCTGGGCGTTCTGCTGGAGCTGGAATTGGCGGGGGACATCTATCAGACCGCGGAAAATCAGTATGCTATTTCTTGATTCTGGAACCTTTTTAATGTCACATGTGTTCCAGAATCCATGGGGCGCCATGGAACCACCGTCTTTTGGAGCAGGCTGAATGCCGAAAAGCCTCGTCATAGTCGAGTCGCCGACCAAGGCGAAAACCATCGCCAAGTTTCTCGACGGCGATTGCATCGTGGAGTCCAGCATCGGCCACATCCGCGATTTGCCCGAATCCGCCAAAGAGATTCCTCCGGAACTGAAGAAGGAACCCTGGGCCAGGCTGGGCATCCAGCTGGAAAACGATTTCAAGCCGCTCTACGTCATCCCTGAAAAAAAGAAAGAGCAGGTGAACAAGCTGAAGCGGCTGCTCAAGGGCGTGGACGAGCTCTTCCTGGCCACCGACGAGGACCGGGAGGGGGAGTCCATCAGCTGGCACCTGCGCGAAGTGCTTCAGCCCACCGTGCCCACGCGGCGGCTGGTGTTCCATGAGATCACCAAGACCGCCATCGACCAGGCCCTAAACTCGACCCGGGACATTGACCTGCGGCTGGTTGACGCCCAGGAGACCCGCCGGCTGCTGGACCGCCTCTATGGCTACGAGGTCTCGCCCCTGCTGTGGCGCAAGGTGGCCCCCAAGCTCTCCGCCGGGCGGGTGCAGAGCGTGGCGGTGCGCGTGATCGTGGAGCGGGAGCGGGAGCGGATCGTCTTCAACCAGGCGTCCTATTGGGACCTGGGCGGCGAATTCCAAGGTGAGAAGGGAGACGCCTTCGAGGCGGACCTGATCTCGCTGGACGGCAAGCGGCTGGCTACCGGAGCCGACTTCGAGGACCACACGGGGGAATTGAAGGACAGCCGGCGCGAGCGGCTGGTGCTGAATGAACCGGACGCGCGGGCCCTGGGCGAGCGGCTGAGCGGGGAATCCTGGCGGGTCGTCAAAGCGGAAGAAAAGCCCTTCACCACCCATCCCCCGCCGCCGTTCATCACCAGCACCTTGCAGCAGGAGGCCAACCGCAAGCTGCATCTGTCCTCGCGGGATGCCATGCGGGTGGCGCAGTCCCTCTACGAGCAGGGGCACATCACCTACATGCGCACCGATTCCATCACCCTGTCCGATCAGGCGCTGCAAGCCGCCCGCAGTCAGATCACCTCCCGGTACGGCAAGGAATATCTGCATGACGGGCCGCGCATCTTCAAGTCCCCGGTGAAGAACGCCCAGGAGGCCCACGAGGCCATCCGCCCGGCGGGGGAGACCTTCCGGCTGCCCGGGGAGTTGAAAGGCGAACTGGACGACCGGGAAATGAAGCTCTACGACATGATCTGGAAGCGCACCATCGCCAGCCAGATGGCGGCCGCCCACGGCAAGCGGCTGGTGCTCCAGGTGGAGGGCGGCGGCGCGTTGTTTCAGGCCACCGGGCGCCACGTGGAATTTCCCGGCTACCTGCGGGCCTACGTGGAAGGCAGCGACGACCCGGAAAGCGAACTGGCGGACCAGGAAAAGCTGCTGCCGGACCTGGCGGAAGGGGATGCGGTGTCCGGGCGTAAATTCGAGCCCAGGGAGCACGTGACCCAGCCGCCGGCGCGATATTCGGAGGCCGCGCTGATCAAGGAGATGGAAAAGCAGGGCGTGGGGCGGCCCAGCACCTATGCCTCGATCATTGACACCATCCAGCGCCGCCACTACGTGGTCAAGCGCGGCAGCGCGCTGGTGCCCACCTTCACCGCCTTTGCCGTGGTGCAGTTGCTGGAGCGCCATTTCAGCCACCTGGTGGACCTGCAGTTCACGGCACGCATGGAAGACACCCTGGACGCCATCTCCCGCGGAGAGCAGCAGTCCCTGCCCTATCTGAAGGATTTCTATTACGGCAAGAACGATCTGCCGGGGCTGCAGGCGATGTTGCAGGCGGAGATTGATGCCCGCTCGGTCTGCACCATCCCCATCGGCGAGGACAAGGACAAGCAGCCCATCAACGTGCGCATCGGAAAGTTCGGCCCCTACGTGGAACGGAACGACGAGCGGGCGCCCCTGCCCGAAGACATCGCTCCGGACGAGTTGACCCCGGAGCGGGCCCAAGCCCTGCTCGACCAATTCCTGCGCAACAAAGAGGTGGCGCTGGGCACGGAGCCGGAAAGCGGCAAGCCGGTCTATCTCAAGTCCGGGCGGTACGGGCCCTATCTGCAACTGGGGGAAAACGACGACAGCCCCAAGATGAAATCCCTCCTGCCCGGCCAGACGCCCGAGAACGTGACCCTGGAATCCGCGCTGCCGCTGCTGGCTCTGCCCCGCTCCCTGGGGATGGACACGGAGCACGGCGAGGAAATATTCGTGGACCTGGGGCGCTACGGGGCCTATCTCAAGCGGGGCAAGGACAGCCGCAGCCTGGCCGACCCACAGCAGATGTTCACCGTGACCCTGGCCGAGGCCCAGGAGTTGTTCCGGCAGGAAAAAAAGGGAGGGCGGCGCTTTTCCGCCACGCCGCTGAAGGAACTGGGCACGGCGGAGGAACTGGGCGGCGCCGTGACCCTGATGACCGGACGCTACGGGCCCTACGTCACCGACGGCAAGATCAACGCATCCGTTCCACGCGCCATCAACCCGGACAACCTGACCCTCGCCGAGGCGGTGGAACTGATCAAGCAGCGCGCCGCCAAGGGCCCCGCCCCCAAACGGGGGGGCAAAAAAGCCGCCCCGGCAAAAGGCAAGCGCGGCGCC
>CBDUSX010000082.1:0-10786 GCA_965369935.1 uncultured bacterium | reverse complement strand
TTTTTTTGCCGAGGAGCCTTGCATGGAAACCCAATCGTCCGGCCCGGCGCGGAAGCAAGCCCAGTCCCGGCAGCTTCCGGATGATTTTGCCCAGCGGATGGCCACCAAGATCGTGGTGACCCTGGAGCGGGAACGGGACCCGGATGCCGCGCTGCAGCAGATAGGAGACTTGATTCTCCGCAATCTGGGAATCGAGGGCCGGCATAAATACTTTGTCGACGGCATGGACACGCTGCTGGAAGAAGGGGAGTCCAAGCGGTATGCCGCCCTCAGTTACGTGTCGCTCTGCCTGGACCCGGACAACAGTCCCCGGCATGAGCAGTTCCTGAACGAGGCGGCGGACGTCCTGATCGAAAATCACGTGCATGTCGTGAAGCCGGAGGTCCCGTTGGAGGGCACCCGCAAGAACTTTTCCTCCTACGCGCGGCACCTGGGGGAGGTGTTCACCGAGATGATCGACATGAACAGCGATCTCTACGAGACCATCGGCCACATCTTCACCATCATCATCCGCAAGGAAATGGCCAGAGAAGCCGCCCAGCAGGCGGCTCCCGAATCCAGCCGGCGCATGACCATGGCCACCAGGGATCAGCCGAGGGCGGCCAAGAAGCTCTTTGACGAGACCATTGATTACATCCACGCCCGCGGCGAGTTTCATTCCGATTCGCTGAACCAGCAAAATCCCAATGAATATATGGCGTTGCTGGCCGACCGGATGCGCGGCACCAGGCGCTATGTGATCCAGGACATCCTCAACCGGCAGGCGCTGGAGAAAAAGAAAGAAGTCGAAAAGGAGTTGAGCGAGCGCCTGGCCAGCGCGGAAGAGATCATCCTTGCCAAGGACGCCTTCAAAAAGGCGCTGGACCTGTTCTGGACGGAGAAAATCTACAACTTCAAATATTTATCCGTGGAAAAAGTGCGGGTCACCGTGCAGGTGCTGACGATCATTCTGGGCATCTTTTACTTTCTGCTGGGATATCTGGAGTTGATGGACATGAAGTGGTGGGAAGGGTTGGCGGTCGGCGTTGGAATGTACATCTACGCCCGCTTCATGTGCTCACGGCGGGCCTTCCGGCGGTTCTTCCCCGACGATGTCAGCAAGGAACTGGAGGTCATGGTCGGCTCCTTCACGCCCACCATCCGCCGCATGTCCAAGGAGCAGATGGATTCCTTCCTGGTGCGCCAGGTGAAGGACCCGCTGAACACGGGCCTGCTGCCCATCTTTTCCGAGTTCGTGAAGTACGTGTTCGCGGTGATGCCGGACCGCAAGACAGCCATCATTACCATAGAAGATCTATCGGGAATCATGGAGAACGTCGAGCTGGACATCGCCCGGGTTACCAGGGCCGCGGACAACGCATAGGGGCCACGGACGCCCCCGCCGGAATTAGTGGAACTGCACGTACTCGAATTCCGGCCCCTTTCCTCCCACCCCCTTGTTTGGGGGCGCGATCCAGTTGGCCATCTTGCCCGGCTCGTACACGGGCACCATGCTGCGCCCCACCAAATCGTAATCCTCCTGCGAAGGTATCCACTCCGCCATCCGCCTGTTTACGGTTTCCTCGTCGCTGGGATTGCCCTCGATGTCGTAGCACTGACCGGCGTAAATCCCCATCTGGCGGCGGAAACGCGTGCTGGGCATGGTCAGCCGCTCGCTCAGCCCATGCTCTTCCAGCACGGCGTTCCAGCGTTCCAGCACACGGCCGCAGTCGGTCATGTAGGCTTCCAGCAGGCTGGCGTTCATGGCCCGCCTGAGCGGAATTTCCCTCGTGCTCCAGCTTCCGTTTTCATACACCTTCGCTTCGAAGGCGCCGTCCAGGGCCACGTGATCCGGATACCTGGCGTCATCGGCCTCCTGAAAACGGCCCTTCAGCCCCGCTGCAAAAAAGCTGGCGGCGTTGGAGGAGTCCTCGCCCCCGAACAGATTGTAGCTGGCCGTGGCCCACTCGTTGATGTAGCGCTGAATCACTGCCAGGGGAATGGCGCCCACCGCCGCCGGGTCCTGGCCCTTGTTCATCAATTCGGCCGTACGCCGCACCACCCGCGCGATGCCCGTCTCGCCCATGGCCATGTGAAAGGCCTCTTCCATCAGCATGAACTGGGTGGAGCGGGCCAGGGGATCGAAGCCGCTTTCCGCCAGGGAGGCGAGCTGGTACTTGCCGTCCCGGTCCGTAAACGTGGTGAAACAGAACAGGGCCAGCCAGTCGCGGATGGGCTTGTTGAACGCCTCCAGGATGCGGGGGTGGTCCGCATGGCCGGAGCGGCGCTCCAGCATTTCTTCCGCCTCGTCCCGGCCGTCGGCGCCGAAATGGCTGTGCAGCAGGTACACCATGGCCCACAGGTGGCGCGCTTCCTCCACGTTCACCTGGAACAGATTGCGCAGGTCCATCAGGCTGGGGGCGCACTTGCCCAGCAGCCGCTGCTGCTCCACCGACGCCGGTTCCGTATCGCCCTGGGTGACGATCAGCCGCCGCAGCTCCTTGCGGTGCTCTCCCGGCACGTGATCCCACAGCTTCTCTCCCACGTGGTCGCCGAAGTGGATGGTGTCCCGCTTGCGGGGCTCGGCCAAAAAGATGCCCCAGCGGTACTCGGGCATTTTCACGTAATCGAAGTTGGCCCAGCCGCCCTGGCCCACGCCCACGGCGGTGCGCAGGTAGATCCGGTCTTCCTGGTACCCATCCGGGCCCATCTCGCGCCACCATTCCAGAAAGTTGGGGTGCCAGCGCTGGAGCGCGCGTTGCAGCTTGGGGTTGCTTTCCAGGTTGACGTTGTTGGGGATGGTGTCGAGCATGGGATACTCCTCGCGCTTGCGGTTCAGGTGCGGCGCCGGTCGAATTTCGGGCTGCCGGGTTCGCCGTAGAGGGTAAGTGCGCCGTGCTCGCCGGTGGCGTTGGGGCGCTGGAAAATCCAGTTCTGCCATGCGGACAGGCGGCTGAAAATCTTGGTCTCCATTGTCTCCGGCCCGGCGAAGCGCAGGTTGGCTTCCATGCCGGTCAGCGCGTCGGGCGAAAGGCTGGTGCGCTCCTCGATGGCCAGCCGCACCTCATCCTCCCAGTCCAGCTCGTCCGGCGCCGCGGTGACCAGCCCCGCGGCCAGGGCCTGCTCCGCATCCAGCACCGGCTCGCCTTCCGCCTCCAGCGAATTCGCGTGGCCGGGCTCGCCCAGAAAGCGCTGGGCCAGGCGGCTCAGGCCGTTGCCCATGGGAAAGGCGCCCTGGTTGAGCGGAGACAGGGCAATCCTCGCCGGAGCCTCGGGATCGTTCAGCATGTACGTCCGGTCGGAAGCCAGGGCCAGCTCGAACAGAAATCCGCCGAAGCAGGAGCCGCCCTCGATCAGGGTGAAGATCGAGCGGGCGCTCAACTCCAGCCGCTTCAGGGTGCGCTTGATGAGCAGCCGCACCTCGCGCAGGAACCAGTCGTCCTGATGGGCGCGCAGCCGGCGGTCCAGCTCGAGCACGTGTTCCAGTTCCCCCTCCGAGCGGATCAGGATCACCCCGATGTCCTCATGGTTGAAGCGCAGTTCCACCAGCGCGTCGTCCAGTTCCCGGAACAGGGCCAGGGGATACCATCCGCAGCCGGCCTGGGCCGGATCGGCGGGCATGGGCGCCGGCTGATCCGGGCCGCGCACGGTGAGGTGGGCCACCCGTGCCTCCGGCTCCACGCGCAGGGAGAGGTGGCTGTAGATGATCCGGTTGGGTTCGCGTTTTTTCTCCAGGGGCTCCAGCACCACCCCTTGCGAAGCCTCTGCGGAGCGGGTCAGTTCGGCGACCCGCTTGTCCAGCGCTTCGTTCCATTGGGAGGGCGAATGCACGGCGTCCACCAGCTTCCATTCCACCGCGCGTTTGCCCTTCACCCCTTCGGCCAGGGTGGAGAATATGTCCGCCAGGTCGCGCCGCACATGGCGCTTGTCCACCAGCCGGGTCAGGCCGCCGGTGCCCGGCAGCACCCCCAGATAGGGAATTTCCGGCAGGCTGACCGCGGAAGAGCGGTCGTCTATCAGATGAATTTCCTGGCAGGCCAGGGCCAGTTCATAACCTCCTCCGCTGGTCACGCCGTTGAGCGCGGCCAGATAGGTCTGTCCGCTTTCCTCGCTGGCCTCTTCCATGGCCAGCCGGGTCTCGTTGGTGTACTTGCAGAAATTCACCTTGAAGGGATGGGAGGCCTCGCGCAGCATGAAGATGTTCGCGCCGGCGCAGAACAGCCGCTCCCTGGCGCTGGTGATCACCACCACGCTCACTTCCGGATGCTCGAAGCGCAGCCGGTTCACCGCATCGGCCAGTTCCACGTCCACGCTGATGTCGTAGCTGTTCAGCTTCAGTTGATAGCCGGGGAGGAAGCCTCCGTCCTCCTGCACGTCCAGCAGCAAATAGGCGGCGGCGCCTTCCATGCGCAACTGCCAGTGGCGATAGGCCTCGGGACGGCTCTGGGTTTCCAGCACCGGACGCGGCGTGGAAGATTCAGCGGCTTTGGTCTGCTCTGCCCCCAAGGTTGCACCTCTCCCGGTCACGGAGTTGTCGAACGCCCCCATATTTCCGCATTAACGGTGGCGTATGGCGAATGCGAATTCTTCTCAATCTATGGTTTCAAGCGAACGCAGTCAAGAATTATATTGCATAGCCGCCGAAACTGTGAAATATAATGCATATCGGGTGGAACCCCGCTGCACTTGCCGGGGCAGGCAGACCACTGAACGAACTTATGAAGCGATTGCTTCGCCGCCGATACGAATCGCGCACATGAGCATGGAAAAACCGGTCAAGGGCAAAGGGCGGACGTCCAGGCATCCGGCCGGGAGGGAGGCGCTGCTGAGGGCCCTCGGCGCGTCCGTGCGGGCCCATCGCAAGGCCGGGGGCGTCACCCGCAGCGTGCTGGCCCAGCGGGCCGGGCTGAGCCCGCGGTTTATCGCGCAACTGGAGGCGGGCCAGGCCAATATTTCGATAACCAATCTGGCCAGCGTGGCCGGGGCGCTGGGGGCGTCCCTGCCCGCCATGTTGGCCTCCGCCACACCCGCCGGGGTGGGCAATGGGGCGGCGGCGTTGCGCGCGGACATCTTCGCCGCCCTGGACAAGGCAACTCCCGAGCGCCTGCGGCTGCTGCTGGAGCAGATCAGGCAAACCTCCGGCGAGATGCTGGCCCGGCCCGTGATCGCCCTGGTGGGCCTGCGGGGGGCGGGCAAATCCACGGTGGGTCCCCTGCTGGCAAGCGACCTTGGGATTTCTTTCGTGGAGTTGGATGATATGATCCAGGACCTGACAGGGCTGGCCCTGCAGGAAATATTCGAACTGCACGGGGAGGGGTATTACCGCATGACGGAAGCGCAGGCCCTGGAACGGCTGGTGGACGAGGGCGGCCCCGTGGTGGTGGCCGTCTCGGGCGGCGTCGTCACCGACGCCCGTTCCTTCGAGTTGCTCAAGGCGGGCACCCTGCTGGTCTGGTTGCAGGCCGGCCCGCATCAGCACATGGAGCGCGTGCTCCTGCAGGGCGATCGCCGCCCCATGGCGGACCGCCCGGACGCCATGGCGGAGTTGCTGCAACTGCTCGAGCAGCGCAACCCCTTTTATGCCCAGGCCCACCTGACCGCGGACACCAGCACGATCACACCGGAGGCCTGCGCGGCCCAACTGGCCTCCGAAATCAGGGGCGGAGGAGCCAGGCCATGATGCATTCTGAGGCCCGGCATCCGCCCAGGCCAGGGAAAAGCCCGGGTTGCGGGACAATTGTGGGATGCCGCCCGCCCGCTATGCCGAAGAGGGCCCGCCCATGAACCGGCGCAAGGCCCTGGCGGCCATCCGGATCATCGTCTGCGGCGGCGTCTTTGCCGGTGCGCTGCTGGCGCTGAGGGGAGCGGCGCATGCCGAGCCCATCAGCGGTGAGGCGTGTTACGTCTACGGCGCGGGCGAGACCCTGCAGGCGGCCAAGCACATCGCCATTTCGTTGGCCAAGCGCAAGGCCCTGGAAAGCTACCAGGTTTACGCGGAAACCACGGCCAACATGCGCGACCCGCAATTGCGGAATGAACTCATCGCCAACCTCACCGTGCGGGTGATGAAAGAACTCAAGATCCTGCGGGTGGAGGAAAACCGGGAAAACCGGGAGGTGTGCAGCGCCGTTGAGGCCCAGGTGGAACCGGCGCTGTTGCGGGAGCAGGTGTCCGCGGTGTTTTCCGCCTTCCGCAACCGCAAGGGGCAGTTGAACACCGGCCTGCCCGAAAACGAGCACCTGCGCATCATCAGGATTGACGAGTTCCCCTGCACCTTCGACAAGAAGATTCAGTGCCTGAACCTGGTCGCCGAATGCCGCAAGAATACCTTTGGCGAGAGACATCCCATCCGCATCATCTGGTACGATCTGGACGGCCGGCCGGCTTTTTCAATTAAAAAGCGCATCGGCTGTGAAAGGGCCAGGGACGTGGAGAACCTGGTGATGCGCCTCCCGCCGGGAGGCTATACCTTCAACGTGGATTTGCCCTGAAGCGCAACGGCCAGGCTCAAGAAGGGTTTTGCCCAGAGCGCATGGAAGGCACGATATGGACCTGAAATTCATGGAGCCGCAATCGCGGCTGATCATCGGCAGGCTTTTCGGACGTAACTTCGACGGCTTTTCCGACGAGGCCAGACGCATCGTGAACTGGTGCATGCTGATCGGCGACGTCGCCGTGGTGTACCTGCTGATCTCCCTGCTGTAGCCGGTTCGCGGCGGGAGGGCCTTCTAAAGCGGGACTTCTCCGCCGGAAGCGCAGCGCATCAGGAACCGCCAGGCGAACCCCAGGGCCTCCCCCGTTGCGGCGGGATGCTGCTGGGCGAACGCGTGGTCCCCTTTTACCGAAACCACCGCGGCCATCGGCAGCAGGGAGGTCAGCTCTTCCAGTGCTTCCGCATCGGCCACCTCGGAATCCTCGCCGCGCAGCACCACCGCCGGTGCCCGCGCCCGGCGGGCCCAATCCCATACGCCCTTGCGGGGCAGGGTCTCGTAGATGCGGCACTCGAGCCAGGGGGGACAGGCCAGACGCACCCCTTCGGCCGGGTCTTCCACCAGCCCCGCGGCCAGAAACGCCTCAAAGGCGTCGTCCCGCCAGCCCTGGTAGCCGCCCTTTCCCCGCAGGGACCGGGCGGCATCCTGCCGGCTGCTCCAGCGGTCCCGGCGTGCGCGCGTGCGGACGATCAGTTCCCGCTCCCTTTGCGAGCCGCCTTCCGGCACTTCCGCCGCGCTTCCCAGCGGCACTAGGGGATCGAGCAGCAGCAGCCCCTGCACCAGTTCCGGCGCCTCGGCGGCCAGCCACAGAGAAAGCATGGCGCCCAGAGAGTGGCCCGCCGCGACGACGGGAGGCTCCAGTCTTTCCGAAATGAACGCCCGCAGGTCGTCCAGCAGAGGCTCCCACCCTGAAAAGTCCGCCGGCACTTCGCTGCCGCCCAGCCCACGGGGGTTCAACCCGTGGACTTCCGCATGTTCCAGCAGACTGTCCAGGGCCGGACGATAGCATTGCACGGGAAAACCGTTGCCGGGGGTAAAGACGACGCTGCCCGCCCCTCGTCCCCAACTCACCCCACCCAGGCTCAGCCCATCGGGGGTCGTGAAGCTCAGCGGGCGGCCCTCGCTTTCCATGGGCTCCCGCCGGCTACTGGAACTGCGCCAGGCTGAGCACTTCCACCCGGCCGTCGGCGAGTTGGTATTGAACGCTCGAGTCGTCCTTCCAGGCCAGCTTCAGGCGGGGCAGGGTATTGATGATGGGATAGTCCAGATTGCGCAGCCGCTCTTCCTCGTACATCAGCAGGTGCAGCCGCAGGGCGAATTGGTAGACCGTCCTGCCGTCTTCTTCCGTCGTGCTGGCTGAGGCCACATGATAGAAGAGCAGGCCCCTTCCGCCGGCGGTGATCCCGTCCGCGGTCTTGGAGGTGGGCAGCACGTCCTCGATGGTATTTTCCTGCACGATCCGGAAGACTTTCTTGAAGGCGATTCCTTCCATCAGCATCACCGCGTAGTACACGCCCTCGGCGATCTTCTTCACCCGTGGCGCGGGATCCGTCGGCGGGAGGTGGACGCCCAGTTCCGTGTTGCCGAACACGTTGCGGGACAGGTAAACGAACCGTCCTTCCGCGGGCAGCGGCTTGATCGTGACGATGGTCTGCTCCGGAAGGGAGACCACCAGCCGGTTTTTCAGGTACACCGCATTGCCCGGCCGGTTTTCCGGGAAAATCTGGAAAGCGTCTATGGAGACCACCCCCCGGTGCTCGGAATCCGAGGAAAATTCCGGGCTGGCGGCGCCGGTGCCAGGCCATCCGGCGGCCAGGGCCAACAGCAGAGCCAGGTTCAACACCGGTTTGCCGAATCGGGAGAGGGACATGCGGGCATCCTGCCAGGACATACTCGAAAAAACAAAACGGACTTGTGTTGTATTCGGGGCAAAATACTGAAATGCCCCCAGAATTGCAACAATCCTTGGCCCCGCGGCACAGGATGAAGGCAACCCGGGCTGGGGCGGGGCAGGTGGGAGGATTCCTGGCCGATGCACTGTGCTAGGATTGCCGGGCCCGCCATGCGCCCGCCGCCCGCGGCCACCCGGCGCATGGCTCGGCAATGAATTCCGAGGAGCCACCCTTGGCCGATACGCAGCAGATTCCGGAGGCCGTTCCGCTCACCCTGGCCGAGCGCAAGCGCGGCAAGCGCTTTTACTACACCTACGCCCTGTTCAACTCCTTTTCCTATGCGGCCCTGGCGGAAGCCGTGGTGATTCTGATGCTGCTGCGTCTGGGCGGGACGGCGGCGTGGGTGGGGGCGGTCACGGCCATGGCCTACGCCACCTTGCCCTTCATGGCACTGGGCTACCGGCTGGTGAGGCGGCTGGGGGTGTCACGCAACGCCGGGCTGTGCTGGACAATCCGCAGCGCCTGCGCCGGCTTCATGATCGCGGCGCCCTGGGTCCAGCAGCAACTGGGCGGCAGCGCCGGGCTGTGGTTCGTTCTGCTGGGCGCTCTGGGCTTTTTCACGGCCCGGGCCGCCGGCATGGTGAGTTTCACGGGCATCGTCACCGAACTGACCACCCCCCGCGAAAAGGGCGCCCTGATCGCCAATTCCTTCAAGCTGTTCCAGGGCGGCGGGCTGGCAATGACGGGGCTGATCGCCCTGCTGCTGGGGCCGGGAGCTTCCCTGCTGCGCTACCAGTTGTTTTTTGCCGCGGGGCTGGTCACGGGCCTCGTCTCGGCCGTTTCGCTGTGGAACATTCCGGAGAGTGGGGCCTTCCGCCGGGGCCCGCCTTTCGACCTGCGCAGGGAGCTGGGCTGGCTGACCGGCTCGGGAGGCAGGCGTTGGTTTTTCGCCACGATGGTGGTGATTCCCATGACCACCGGTGTATCGCGCATGTTTCTGGTGCTGGTGGCCAAGCAGGGCTATGGCCTTGGCGACCAGCAGACGGTGTTCTACGTAATCGTGGGCATGGTCGGGGGCATCATGGTCTCCTACGCCTATGGCATGTTTGTGGACACCCTCGGCTCGCGGCCGCTGCTGGTGCTGACCAGCATCCTGGACACCGGGGCGGTGCTGGCCGTGGTGTTTCTGCCCACCGCCCTGTCTCCGGCTTTGCTGGGGGCGCTCTTTTTCGTGAACGGGGCCGTCCACATCGCCTTTTTGGCCTCGATCCAGCACTACTTCATCAGCATTACCGATCGCGAGCACCAGCTTCCCCAGGGCATCATCACCCAGGGCGTGGGCGGCTTGGCCGGGGGGCTGGCGCTCTACCTGGGGGGCGTGGTGCTGGAGGCGATCCATTCCGCCGTGGCCGTCCCCGCGGACCCGCTGCTGCCCTTCCGTTGGTTCTTCGGCGGGTTGCTGGCTCTGCTGGTCTTGCGCACGGTGATTCTCTACCGCATTCCGCCCCTGCAATCCCAGGGCATCCGGGACTCGTTCAACGCGCTGCTCTCGCCGTGGGACTGGCGCGCCATCCATGCCGTGAAGCGCGCCGTGGCCATTCAGAGCGAGGATGAGGAGACGCACTCCCTGGACCTGATCATGCGGTCGGGTTCCGCGATTTACCGCGAGGAGCTTGAGGGATTTCTGCGCTCGCCCAGCTTTGCGGTGCGGGAGCGGGCCCTGGAAGCGCTGGTGATGGTGAAGCCGGGCATGGATTTGATCGAGGGGCTGCTCAAGGACGTGCAGGAAAACCTGTTCACCACCGCGCCCCATGCGGCCTACTGGCTCGGGCGCTGGCAGGTCAAGCGGGCGGTGCCCATCCTGCGGGAGGCCGTCAACAGCGCCGACAAGTCCCTGCGCGGCCGGGCCATCCAGGCTCTGGTGGAGTTGGGGGACCACGATTCCCTGCCCCTCATCCGCAAACGCTTCAGAAAGTCCTCCCATCCCCTGGTCATCGTCTGCGGCGCGCGGGCCCTGGCCCTGTGGGGTGGGGAAAAGGCCTATCCGGAACTGCTGGAAAAGCTGGGCCAGCAAATTCCGCTCCAGGCCCGGGACGAGCTGGCCTTGTCCGTGGCTCGCCTGGCGGGGCTTTACGATGCGTTCTACCGCGACCTGGGCATGTACCGGCGGGAGCCGGCCCAGCTGTACAGCGAATGGCGGGAGCGCTACGGACAATTCGACGGCGAGGGCCTGCTGCCCGCGATGCGCGCGGGCACCTTGGCCATAGCGCAATTGGTGCGTGCGCTCTCGGCCCGGGGCGAGAGCTTCGAGAGCTGGTTTCGGGAAGGGACGGAGGCGTTTTTGGCACGGCTGGAGGAGCCGCTGGAGCCGGAGGTGGGCTTTCTGCTGACCTTCCTGCTGCTCAGCCCGCGCGGGGCGCACCT
>CBDUSX010000081.1:0-10916 GCA_965369935.1 uncultured bacterium | reverse complement strand
GGGGAATCAACGCGCCCGGCCGCGGCCGGGATTGGAAAATCGCCCGTAAATTCAATTCATCTACGAGCACCGAACCGCATGGCATTCAACGGACCCGGCAAATCGCCCTGGGAAAAGAGCCCGCAGCCCAACGTAGAGGAGTTTCTGAACTTTCTTCAGAACAGGCTCAAGCCCAACCTGAAAGGTTCCTACGCCTGGATCGTGCTGGTCATCATTGCTTTGGTGTGGGCTGCGACCGGTATTTACCGGGTCAAGACGGGCGAGCTGGGAGTGGTGCGGCGCTTCGGCGCCATAAATGCCGTCTCCCAGCCCGGCATTCACTACCGCATTCCCTGGCCGGTGGACCAGGCGGACGTGCAGAAGGTGGAGCAGATCCGCAGCATGGAACTGGGCTTCCGTACCGGAACCCAGCGCGGCTCTCAGTTGGTGCGCCCCTTTCCCAGGGAGTCCCTCATGATCACGGGGGACGAAAACCTGGTCAACATCCAGGTGGTGATACAATACCGGATCAGCGATCTGTCCGCCTTCCTGTTCAAGGTGTGGGACCCCTCGGGCACTCCGGAAGGCCGCACCCTGCGGGACGCCGCCGAAACCGCGCTCAGGGGCGTGGTGGGCAGCATGGACATTGACGACATTCTCACCGTCGGCCGGGCGCGGGTGCAGGCGGAGACCAAGGAGCACTTGCAGCAGTTGATGGACCTCTACGAGACGGGCCTGCTGATCACCACCGTGAAGCTGCAGGCGGTGGACCCGCCCCAGGAGGTGGACGCCGCGTTCAAGGACGTGGTGAGCGCCAAGGAGGACCGGGAGCGCATCATCAACGAGGCCAAGGCCTACCAGGAGGACCTGATCCCCAAGGCCAGGGGCGAGGCGGAACAGATGCTGCGCGCCGCGGAAGCCTACCAGCAAACCCGCGTCAGGGAGGCCAAGGGGGACTCCGCGCGCTTCCTGTCCATGCTGAAGGAATACCGGCAGGCCAAGAGGGTTACCCGCCAGCGGCTCTACCTGGAGACTATGCAGGAGGTGCTAAGCAAGGTTAACAAGATCATCGTATCTCCGGAACTCGGGAAAAAGGCGCTGCCCCTGCTGCCCCTGACCGGCCTGGGCCGTGGCACATCCCGCCGCGCCGCGCCGCAGCCAAAAGCGGGGACTGACCAATGACAAAAACTATCATGATTGCCGCGCCCCTGCTGGTGGCGCTGCTGGTGATCACCAACGCCTTGTTCATCGTGGATGAAACCAAGCAGGTGATCGTGCTCCGCTTCGGCGCGGCCTACGTCCGTACCGTGAACGAGCCCGGGCTGCACTACAAGATACCCTTCGTGCAATCCGTGACCGAGTACGAGAAGCGGCTGCTGCGCTACGACGCCGCGCCCGCGGAGTTCCTGACCAAGGACAAGAAGGCGCTGGTGGTGGATTCCTACGCGCGCTTCAGAATCAGCGATCCCAAGAAGTTCTTCGAAACCGTCAACAATCTGGGGGTGGCCAGGGCCAGGCTGGACAACATCATCTCCTCGGTGCTGAGGGAATCCGTGGCCTCCCACGATCAGTCCGATATCATCACGGAAAAACGCGAGCCCATCATGGAAGAGGTGGGCACTGAGGCGCGGAACAAATCGCGGGAGTTCGGCGTGGAAATCGTGGACGTGCGCATCAAGCGCACCGACTTTCCCAGGGAAATCGCCGAGAGCATCCACGCCCGCATGCGCGCGGAACGGAACCGCATCAGCAAGCGCTTCCGCTCCGAAGGGGAGGAGGAGCAACTGAAAATCAAGGCCGAAACCGACAAGGAGCGGGCCATCATAATTGCCGAGGCCAAGCGCCTCAGCGAGACCCTGCGCGGCAAGGGGGACGCGGAGGCCATCCGCATATATGCCCAGGCGCTCAAGCAGGACCCGGAGTTTTACTCGTTTCTGCGCAGCCTGGAGGCATACCGGGAATCCATGACGGATGACGACACCAGCATCGTGCTGTCAGCCGACTCCCCGTTGTTCCGCTACCTGGAAGGCCCCGGCAAGCCCGGCCGTTGAGTGGGCCGGCGGCGTCCGCAGCGGCGCCGCCAGCAAAAAATTTGGACAGATCGCGCGTATTCGTTTAAAAGTTTTGGGGGGAGGAATCCGCAGGGGGGACCATTTTCCGCAAACAACCGTTATTAACAATTAGCCCGTATTAACAGTTAGCCCCGCGGATAAGGCTTACGGCGCGGATTCCGCCGGGAGACGAATTTTAATTTTGCCAGCAGAGTGATCAATGATATTTTCTCATCGCACCGAAGACAACATTTGCATCGTTTCGATAGAAGGGAACGTCGCCCTGGACGGAGTCAACGAGGCCAAGGCCTTTCTCAAGCCCCACATAGAGAATGCGGAGGTGAAGGGAATCGTCATCAATTTCGAGAAGGTCAATTTTATTGATTCCTCTGGAATCGGGCTCATCGTCTCAATCTTCAAGACCATGCAGGAACGGAACGGCGGATTCGCCATCACCAACCTGAGCAAGAAGAACGAGGAGATTTTCACGATCACGCGCCTCAACAAGATTCTCAACATCTACGCCTCCGAGGCCGAAGCGTTGGCGGGAATAAAGGGCTGAATCTCCGCCCGCCCGCCCATTGCCAGCTTCAGCGCGCCCGCGCTCCGTCCGTGCCGGGGATCTCCGCTGGACAACCCCGCGCCCGGCCGCGCGGCAAAGCCTCCCAATTGAGCCCTCCACACACAACAATGCGCAACGGCGCACCGTAGCGCGGCAAAGAATTCCGCGTGAGCCCTCCACACACCGGCGGACGGCGGGAACTGTCCTTTTTGCAGCTTTTTTACAGGCTTGTTTTTCAGCAGGCAGGCGGATGGGAAGGAAGTACACCCCGCATGTGCCGTGTCACCGGGTTTCTTGAACCTGCTTGCGCAGGTGGGGTCCGGTTTGAAGGTTTCAGGCTTCCCGGCCGCACCGGGCTTGCACACCACCCTCAGGGACTAGTCCCCTCAAGAAAGTTAGGCTCAAAGAATTTCCGGCTAGTCGAACACCGCAGTTGTGTCTTCCTCGTCCGGCGTATCGAAGTCGCCCGGCTCGTCCGGGAAGACGGCCTTTAGGCGCTCCAGCATTCTCCTCAATTGCCGCTCCCGCTCGTGAGGCGCCATGTTCGGCACCCCCTCCAGGGAGACCAGTTGATCCGCAAGGTTCAATGCGGTCAGGAAGGCGAGGTTCAGCGAACTGTGTCCCTCGACCATCTCCTGCAACTCCTCGATGGTTTCTTCCAATCGGCGTTCCACGTCGCGGATATGGGCTTCCCCGCGCCTGCTGGCAATATTGAATTGCCTTCCCGCGATCGTAATGTCGTACCAGGAAACCGCTGACTCTTCGGCGAATTCAGTCACGGCTGTACCCCTTCCATGGATTCTCCCCGCAGGGATGCCTCCCCGCGGTGATGCTCAAGCGTCGTCCTAGACGCCAGAAAAGGCTAACACCAACCCGGCGGTATTGCAATTTCGGGCGATCCCGCGCAATCCCGCGCGGTTTGCCGCGTTCGGGCGGGATCGCGCGGCCCGGGCCGCGGTTGTATTCGCGTTGTTTTCGCCGGTGGTTTGCGCATATCATTGGGGCTTGGCTGGCCGGGCCGGGCCCATGACAAGATTTTTTCAGGAATTGTTTTGCAACCAGGCAGCAGGAATTGGCAGCCCCGTGATCATTCAATACAACATCGGAATTTCGCAGCAGGAGCACCAGACCGTGCTGGCGAAGCTGGAGCAGTGGGGCTTCCGGGTGCAGCCCAACCCGGGCAGCGAGGGTGCGACCCCGGAGGCGCACATCCTGGTGGAAAACGTGTTCGGCCCGGTGAAGGACGAGCACCGGCGCGAGGTGGCCGCCTTCGACTGCGTGAAGCAGGTCATCCCGGTGGAAGGCGTGCCCCAGAATCTGGCGCTGCTCCGCCACGGAACGCACCAGCAGGTGACCATCCCCAACCCCCACGGCGCCGGGCCGGTGCACATCGGCGGCGGCCATCCCCTGGTGGTGATGGCCGGGGTCTGCGCCGTGGACGAGCACTACACCCTGCCCTCGCACCAGATGGCCAAGCGGGCCGGGGCGGACATGAACCGCGGCGGCGCCTTCAAGCCCCGCACCAGCCCTTACGACTTCCAGGGCATGAAGGAGGACGGCCTCAAGGTGCTCTGCGAGGCGCGCGAGGCGGTGGGGCTGCCCATCGTGAGCGAAATCCTGGACGTGCGCGACATAGACCTGTTCATGAAGTACGACGTGGACCTGCTCCAGACCGGCACCCGCAACGCGCAGAATTTCGAGCTGTTGATCGAGGCGGGGCGGACCGGGAAGCCGGTGATGTACAAGCGCGGCTTTTCCAACACGATTGACGAGTCCCTCAAGGCGGCCAACTACATCATGGAACAGGGCAACGAGGATTTGATCTTCTGCCTGCGCGGAATAAAGGGCATCGGCCACAGCTTCCGCAATCAGGCCGATCTGGATGAGATCGTCTCCCTGTCCCAGATCATCGGCCGGCCCATCGTCTATGACGTGTCCCACTCCTCCGGCAAAAAATCCGCGGTGCGGGGCATCGGCAACATGGCCGCGGCCGGCGGGGCCGACGGCATTCTGATGGACGTTCATTCCGCCCCGGAACACGCGCTGGTGGACGGCTTTCAGGCCATAGACTCCGAAGAGGAGTTGAAGGGCATGATCGGCACCTGGCGCAAGCTGAGAGAACTGACCCGCGCCGGCGCCTGAACGCCGGGCGCCCCGTGGGGGTCTGATCGGATCGTCCGGGCGGAAAAACCTGATTGAGGAAAGCAGGCGATGAGCGGCTGGATTTACCAACACAATCTGGATCCCATCCTGTTCAGCCTGGGACCGGTCAACGTGGGCTGGTACGGGCTGATGTACGGGCTGAGCTTCCTGTTGGGCTATTGGCTGATGGTGCGGCGCGCCAAAAAATATGGCGGGCCCGTGGCCGCGGAGGAGATCTCCGTCCTGATGACCTATATCATTCTGGGGGTGGTGGCCGGTGGGCGGCTGGGCTGGGTGGTGTTTTACGGCGGCGCGGACTACCTTTTCAGCCCCTGGCGCATCCTGGAAACCTGGAAGGGCGGCATGTCCTTCCACGGCGGCGTGTTGGGCGTGATCGCCGCCATGTGGCTGTACTCCCACCGCCACAAGATTCACATCCTGACCCTTGCGGACCTGATCGCCCCCGTGATTCCGATCGGGCTGTTCCTGGGGCGCATCGGCAATTTCATCAACGGCGAACTGTACGGCAAGCCCACCGACGGCACCTGGGGCGTGATCTTTCCCGGCGGCGGCGCGGGCGTGCCGCGTCATCCCAGCCAGCTCTACGAGGCATTGCTGGAGGGGCTGCTGCTCTACATCGTGTTGCAGTTCCTGCAGCACTATCAGAAGCGGAGGGGCCTGAACACCGCGGTGTTTCTGCTCGGCTACGGGCTGGGCCGGATGGCGGTGGAGTTCGTGCGCCTGCCGGACCGGGACATCGGCTACCTGTGGGGCTTCGTCACCATGGGCCACGTGCTGAGCCTGCCCATGGTGTTGATCGGCACGGCCTGGATACTCCACATCTTCTTCCGCTCCACGCCCAGCCCCGGCACGGAAGCATGAATGCGTCAGGGGGCTTTGCCCCTGACAACCCCCACTAGGGGCCGCAGGCCCCTGCACCCCGATTCGTTGTGCCGCACCCTTCGAGACGCCCCGCTACGCGGTGCTCCTCAGGGATACGGCATTTCTAAGTCTCTGATGTATGTTTTTGATAACCGAGAAATCCGCGTTGCTGAGGAGCACGCGACGCGCGCGTCTCGATCTGCGCGGAGTCCGCTGCCGCCGGATACGGTCGCCACTACTGTACTCTCAGACGAACCTAGATTCTGCTCAGCAGGCGCTCCGCCAATTCCGCCACCTCCGCCGCCGGGATGTTTCCGAGGCAGTCCGTGTGCCCCAGAGGACAGACCCGCTGGTAGCACGGCGAGCAGATCAACCCGCGGTACACCACCTCGGCGCGGGGATTGAGGGGGGCCGTCCAGGCCGGGTTGGAGGAGCCGAACAGGGCGATCTGCGGCCGCCCCAGGGCCGCGGCGAGGTGCATGGCCCCGGAATCGTTGCTCACCAGCAACGCCGCGCGGTGCACCAGCGCCGTCAGCTCGCGCAGGCCGGTCTCTCCGCACAGGTTGATGCCCCGCGGGCTGTTGGCCAGAATGGCCTCCGCCGCCTCCCTGTCTCCGGCCAGCCCGGCCACCACCACCTGCCGCCCGCGCGCGGCCAGGGCCGCGGCCAGTTCGCCGTAGCGGGCCATCGGCCATTGCTTGGCCGGGCCGAACTCCGCCCCCGGCGCCAGCACCACGTAATCTTGCGCGCCGGCCAGCTTGGAGGGCAGATGCTCCGCGCTCCAGGCCTCGGTCATTTCCAATTGAGGCAGGAACTCCGCGCTGCCGTCCAGGCCCCAGGGCGCCAGCAATTCCAGATATTCCCGCACCAGATGCACGGAGCGGTGGGCGTGCCCGTAAGGCAGGGCGGGCTTGAGCAGCCAGCCCCGGCCCCCGCCCCGGTATCCGATACGCAAGGGAACCCCGCTGCGGAAAGCCATCCAGGCGGAAGATAAGCTGGGCGGCAGCACAAAGAAATGGGAGTATCCTCCGTCCCGCAGAGACTTGCCGAAGCGGCCCGGCGGCTGGCTGCGCTTGTCGTAGGCCAGGATGCGGCCCCGCTTGGGCAGGGGCAGGACCTCGAAACCCCGGCGCACGATCAGGTCCACCCCCGCTTGCGGAAACCGGGCCAGCAGGGCCCGCAGGAAGGCGGTGCTCAGCAAAAGATCGCCCAGCCAGTTGGGCGTGCGGACGAGAATGGAGGTGGGCTCGCCGCCGGGTGCTTGCGCGGCGGGCTGGCTTGCTGTCATTGCGTTTTTACTCCAACCCCCTTAACCTGGGTAAGCGGCCGGCCCGCGGCCGTGCAGGCGTGCTCCCCGCGCGGATATGCAAGGCCCGGCACGGCTGCCCCAGCCTCTCCAGCCCTGGAAACGGCCATGGTGCGGATCAACCGAGTCTACACGCGAAAGGGCGACAGCGGCAACACCTCCCTGGTGGGGGGGCGGCCCATCCGCAAGGACCACCTGCGGGTGGAAAGCTACGGCACCGTGGACGAACTGAACGCGCTGCTGGGGATCGTCCGGAGCGCCAACGCCCGGAAATCGGCCGGCCCCCGCAGGGACGGGCTGGACAAAATCCTGCAACTGATTCAACAACGCCTGTTCGACCTGGGGTCCCAGCTGGCCACCCGGCCGGGGGACGAGTACGAGGGACAGGTGCGGGTGAGCAAGAAGGACGTGGAGTGGCTGGAAGAGGTCATTGACACCATGAACGCGGAGCTGCCGCCCCTGGAGAGCTTCATCCTGCCCGGTGGCGGGCAGCTCACCGCCTTTCTTCATCAGGCCCGCGCCGTCTGCCGCCGGGCGGAGCGCGTGGTGGTGGCCCTGGCGCAGGAGGAGGAGGCGGGCGAGTTCGTGCTGCCCTACCTGAACCGGCTGTCCGATGCCCTGTTCGTATGCGGCCGCTGGGTGAGCGCCACCCTGGACGAGCCGGAAACCCTCTGGCAGCCGGGCCTGGCCTACGACGATTCCTGGCGCTGGTAGCACCCCTGCACACCCCCGGCATCCCCCTGGAACCCCGAGCCGATACGGCTACAGGCTTTCGTCTTCCTTGGGCGGAGGCGTGCCGCCGTTGCGCCGGCGGGTTCTGTCCTGGCGGTAGTCGGGACGGACCGCCCGGCCACAGCCGTTGGCCGAGAGGAAACGGTTGGGAATGGAACTCTGCTTGAACAGTTCCAGGCGGGAATTTTCCTGGTTGTCGCAAGGGCCCAGCAACTGGCCGCCCGGCCCCACCCGGTGGGCGACCACGCTGGGGGGCTGGCGGAAGGTCTCGATGGCCAGGGAACGCTCCACGGTCTTCATGAACTCCAGCCAGATCGGCGCCGCGGCCCGCCCCCCGGATTCGGAGGGGCCGAGGGATTTCGCCACGTCATCGAAGCCTACGTAAACGCCCGCGACGACCTGGGGAATGAAGCCCAGGTACCAGGCGTCGGTGTAGTTCTGGGTCGTGCCGGTCTTGCCCGCGGCCGGGCGGTTGAACTCCGCCATGGCCCGGTAGCCCGTACCCAGCGGTCTGCGCACCACGTCTTGCAGGACATCCCCCACCAGATAGGCGGTGGTTTCCGATATGACGTCCTCCTGGCGCGTCTCGCTCCGCTCCAGCACCTCCCCGCGGGCATTTTCGATGCGCAGGATATAGATCGCATCCGCCCGCTTGCCCTTGGCGGCGAACACCGAGTAGGCGCGGGTGAGCTCGTCCAGCCTCACCGAATGGGTGCCCAGGGCGATGATGCTCTCTTCGGGAATCTGGGTGGTCAGGCCGAACTTGCGGGCGTAGTCAATCACCTTGCGCGCGCCCATTTCCTGCACCAGTTGCACGGTGGGCACGTTGCGGCTGCGCATCAGCGCCTCGCGCAGGGTGGTGTTGCCCAGGTACTTGGAGTCGTAGTTCTTGGGGATGTGCTTCTTGCCATTGCGCAGGGTGAACACCCGCGGGCTGTCCTCCAGGATGGAGGCCAGGGTGTAGCCCTCGTCAATGGCCAGGGCGTAAATGATCGGCTTGAAGGCGGAGCCCGGCTGACGCTTGGCCTGGGTGGCGCGGATGAATTCGCTGGCGCCGTCCCCCCGCCCGAAGCGCGTGCCGCCCACCATGGCCAGCACCTCGCCCGTGGCCGGATCCACGGCGTACAGCGCGCCGTTGGCCTGGGGCTCCTGAAACAGGTCCAGGGAGAACTCTCCGCTTTCCGGGTCGCGCCAGGTGGGCTCCACCAGCACCAGGTCGCCCGGGGCCAGGATGTCGGCAAGGGCGTTGATGGGCACCGGCACCTCCACTTCTTCCTTGTTCAGCTTCAGCTGAAGTTTCCATTGCCCGGTCAGCAATTCCCAGGAAATCACCCCTTCCTGGGACAGGCCCAGCGCCACCCGCGCCTGTTCCTCATCCACTTCCACCACCACGCCCCTGACCGCCTGACCCAGTTGCACGGCGTTGGGCGGGTTGAGATTGACCAGCACCTCGTCGGGCACCTGCTTGAACTCGTCCAGCTCGATCCTGTCCACCGGCCCCCGGTAGCCCCTGCGCGTATCCAGATGCCGCACACCGTTGTACAGCGCCCTGTGCGCGGCAAGCTGGTAGCTCAGGTCCATGGCCATGTACACGCTGAGCCCGCCCTCGTACAGATTCTTGCTGCCGTATTTTTTCAACAGCTTGCGCCGCACCAACTCCACGTAATAGGCCACCGCCGAGATGGTGGGGTCCCTGCGCGCGGCCAGGATGATCGGCTCCGATGCCGCGGCCATCTGCTGGGTGCGGGTGATAAACCCTTCCTCGGCCATGCGCAGCAGCACGATGTCGCGCTGTTGCCGCGCCAGGTGGGGGTTGCGGGTGGGCTTGTAGCGGTTGGGCGCGGGCAGCAGGCCCACCAGCACCGCGCCTTCGGAGAGGCTCAATTCCTCCACCGGTTTGTTGAAATAATACTCCGCCGCGGCGGCCACGCCCCAGGCGTCGCCAAAATTGACCTTGTTCAGGTAGAGGGTGAGGATTTCCTCCTTGGTGAATTCCCGCTCGATCTTCAGGGCCAGCAGGATTTCCTTGAACTTGCGGGTCCAGGTTTTTTTCAGGGTGAGGAAGAACTGGCGCGCGGTCTGCTGGGTCAGGGTGCTGGCGCCCTGGGCGGTCTTCATGGCCATCAGGTTCACCCACGCCGCTTTCATCATCCTCAAGGGGTCAATGCCCCGGTGCTCGAAAAACCGGGCGTCCTCCTTGGCGATCAGTCCGTTGATCAGGTGGCGCGGCAACTGGTCGTAGGCCACCAGCTTGCGGCGCTTGATGAATATCTCCTGCACCTTGGTGCCGTGGCGGTCGTAGATGGTGGTGGGGAGGGCATAGTCCGGGTCCACCAGCAACTCCACCGAAGGCAGGGTGGAGTTCAGGTAGATCAGCGTCACCACCACCAAGACGAACAACGTCGCCGCGGTGCCCAGGCCCGTCAGTCCAATCCAGCGCTTGATCTTTCTCGCCATTCGCCAGTCCGGCTTGCTTTGGTTTTGCTTTAGTTTTCCGCGGCCACGCCCGCATCCGGGAGCGCCCGCGGCCCCTGCCGATTCTCCCCGCTCAGGAATTCGTAACGATCGTCCAGGAACCCGGCCACCGCATCGCCCACCTTGCCTGGAAATTCATCCATTTTCACTGCGGCCTTATACGCTTCCCGGCTCGGGGGAAGCTGGGCGCTTTCCACCCGCTTCAGTTGCTCGAGCAGCTTTCCGGCAGCCTCCTGCGGCAGACCGGGAATGTCGCTGTGAACCTCGGCGAAGCTGCGCAACGCGCCGTTGAACACCTCGTTGCTGGTGAAGGAAAAGCGCACGCTGGCGCAGTGGCACCGTCCGTCGTGGGGCAACGCGGGGCCTTCCTTGCGCCGGAATCCCTTGCCGAACTGCACCCCGTGATCGAACAGGCACCTGGCGGACATGTCCGGAGCCAGGGAGGCCACCATCTGGTAGCCCTCGATGCGCCGCGAATACACGGGCACCTTCGGCAGGCGCTTCCGCCGGCCCCTCAGGCGCATCACAATCACGAACGCCACGCCCACCAGCGCCACGGCCCATAGGGTGTTCATCGCAAGGCCCCCGATCCCGGACTTTGTTCGTCCCTGGCCATGGAATCCGCTTCCCTCGTCAAATCAAACCTTTCGGCAAACCTACCCATGGCGCGCCGTCATGGAAGAGTACCAGGATTTACGCTTCTCAATCCGATTATATTAATGGAAATTCCCGCCGCTGACAACAATCCCGCCGCCCGGGTGGTGTTTCAGTTTGAAAATTCTCCTAG
>CBDUSX010000080.1:0-11159 GCA_965369935.1 uncultured bacterium | reverse complement strand
TCGTCTCCCGCCATGCCGAGAGCCCACGCCGCCGCACCCCGGATGAGCGCCTCTGAATCGGACAGACTGCCGGTCAGCACCGCCAACGCCTCCCCGCGCTGCGCATCGTCCGGAGCGCCGTTATCCGGGGGCAAGGCCAGCCGGTTGCCCAGTGCGATGGCCGCATTGCGGAGGAGTCCACGCCTCTTGCTGCGCAGGACGGCGGTACCGCGAAACCGGCGGCGGAAAGCCTCATCGTCCAGAGCCAGCAGGGCCGGCAGGGAAGGGGCGGCGCGCTCGGTGGCCGGGACAAAGGCGGGTTCGGGCGAGGGCCTGGCGCGGCGGTTCCAGGGACAGACGTCCTGGCAGACGTCGCAGCCGAACACCCACTCCCCCATCTGTGCGCGGAACGCCTCCGGAATGGGGCCTTTCAACTCGATGGTGTGATAGGAAATGCAGCGGCGGGAATCCACCGTCTTGTCCGCCACGATGGCATCCGTCGGGCAGGCGTCAATGCACGCGGTGCACGAGCCGCAGCTTTCGCGCATGTCCAGGGCCGCGGGCACCTGGGCCGCCTTGCGCGCAGGGGCTTGCACACCATTGCGGCGGGGAGGCACCGGCCCGTCGTATTCCAGTTCGAGATCCACCAGCAACTCGGCCAGGAACAGCCACGAGCCGCGGCCCCAGTGGATCAACACCCCGTGCCTGCCCACCCAGCCCAGTCCGGCCCGCGCGGCGAATTCCCGCTCCATCAGCGGAGCCGTATCCACATAGCTCCAGCACTGAACGGGCCCCTGCGCCTGACCGGCGATGAAGCCCTCCAGCGCCCGCAGCTTTTCCGCGATCAGCTGGTGGTAGTCCTGCCCCCAGGCATAGCGGCTGACGCGGCCCCGCGGGACGGTGTCTCCGGGTAACGGCGCTTCGGTGAAGTAGTTGAGGGAAAGCATGATCGCCGAGCGCGCGCCCGGGGCCAGCCGGGCCGGATCGGCTTTCAGGGGCGCGTGCCGCTCCAGATAGGCCATTTCGCCGCCATACCCCTTGGCCAGCCAGGCCTGATAGAACGGATGCGTCAGGCTGGGCCCCACCGGGAGGATGCCCACCTGCGCGAATCCCAGCCTGAGGGCTTCGGTCTTGATCCGGGCTGTGAGGGACATGGCACGGCTCCGCATCCGCGCAGGCGGCCTAGGAGAAGTCCCCGGCCAGTGCCTGGGCCACCTCCGGCGAAATCAGGGTCTCGGCGGTGTAATGGGGGTGGTCCGCGGCCAGGATTAAATTGCCGTCCTCCGCAGCCTGCATCCACCGGGCGCGCCAGGCCTCGTCGAGGGGAAAAATCACGTATTGCACGGAGCTGATGCGCGCCTCGCCCAACTGGGCCATGCTGAATTCCGCCTGCAGGGGCGGCAGGCCCCCGGCTTTCAGCCATACGTGCTCCTCGAGGCCCAGCAATTTAGGCAGGTGCTCCGCCCGCTCTTCGGGCCGCTCGTACTCCAGCAGCAGGGTGGCGGAAAGCCCGCCCGGCGGAGGGATCAACTCGTTGTAGGTGTTCACTTCATGCTCGATGGCGGCCTCCTCCACGATCCGCTCCACGCGCATCATCTCCTGGATCTGGTAGAGCACGGTGAGATGGTTCTCGAAGATGAAATTGAAGTGCTTTCCCACCAGCACGCACCGCAGGGCCTTGGCGGCCAGCACCCGGTCGCGGAAGCCGGCGCGGGCTTTCTCATAGCGCTCGATGTCCAGCAGATCGGAACGTTTTACGGGTGACTCCATCTCATTCTCCGATATGTTTCCGGTCCCAGCGGGCGCTCAATCCCCGCTCTCGCCGCTGTCCCCATCGCCCACGGGATGCTCGAAGCCGTCCTGGCGGTAGGCCCTGGCCAGCACCTGCAGGGGGTGCAGGGGCCGCCGCCCGGTGGCCTGCTCAAACTGGATGGCGGCCAGAGGACAGTCGGTGGCCGTCAGCGTCTGGCCCTCCATGCCCGCTTGCATTCCATCAAAAGCCTTGCTTCCCGCCGCGAGGGACAGTTGGAAAAATTCCTTCTTCATGGCCCAGGTTCCGTCGTGCCCGCAGCACTCGGTCACCAGTTCCACTTCCGTCCCGCCGCCGATGCTGCGCATCATGTCGCGGGAGCGGTAGCCGATGTTCTGGGCGCGCAGATGACAGGGCACATGGTAATTTATGTTCTTGGGGGAGGATTTGAAATCCCCGTTGAAGCGCCCCTCCCTGCGCATGACGTTCAGGTACTCGTTGGGGTCCATCACCGCCGCCGCCAGCAGCTTCGCCTCCTCTCCGCCCACCAGTTCCGGATATTCCTTGCGCATCATCATGGAGCAGGTGGGGTTGATGGCCAGCACCGTGTAGCCCTCCTTCACGTACGGCAGCAGCTGGGCGATGTTGGCCCGCGCCATCTGCTGGGCGCGCGGCAGGTCGCCCCCGTCCAAGGCCGGCATCCCGCAGCAGCGCCGGTAATCGCAGATCACCTTGAGATCGTTGCGGGCGAACACGTCTATGGCCGCCTTGCCGATGTCGGGATTGTTGAAGTTGACGAAGCAGGTCTGGAACAGGAACACCTTGCCCGCCTCCCCTTCCAGTTTGTGGCCGTGGGCCCCTTTGTCAAACCAGGCCTGAAAACTCTCCCCGTGAAAGTCCGGCAACGCCTTCTTACGGTGGATGCCCAGCAGCCATTGCATGAGCCAGCGGTTGGGGCCAAAACGATTGGCCAGATTGACCAGCCAGGGCGCGAGCCCGGCCAGCCGGCCCAGCAAATCCGGGTTGCCCAGCAGCCGCTCCCGCAGCCTCAGCCCGTCTTTGCTCACCTGCTGCGTCCTCGCCCGCTGCATGAGGCGCGGAAAATCCAACTGAAACTCGTGCCCGTCGTCCGGGGTGTAGGGGCATTTGACGTAGCACAGCTTGCATTGATAGCAGAGTTCCACCACGCGGCCCCGCTCGGCCTCGGAAAGCTTCAGCACGTCCCCATCGTAGACGTCCACCGCGTCGAACAGCGCGGGAAAGGACGGGCACAGATTGAAGCATAGCCGGCAGCCCTGGCAGATATCGAACACGCGTTCGATCTCCATCCGCAGCTTGTCCGGCTCGTGGTAGTGCGCATCCTGCGGACTGTAGGAGAGACCCGCGGTGGGCGTGGCTTTGATGCTCATGGGGTGTCCGGCGGGTGGAGCGAAAGGAAACAACTCAGCCCGCAAAGAAGGGTGGAAGGCCCCTCTTTGCGGCGCCACGGCGCAGGGGCCGCGTCAATGGACGGGACATCTTACAAGGTATCGAACGCTTTTTGAAATCGTCCGGCGTGGGATTTTTCGGCCTTGGCCAGGGTTTCGAACCAGTCCGCGATTTCCCCGAACCCCTCGTCTCGGGCGGTCTTGGCCATGCCCGGATACATGTCGGTGTACTCGAAGGTTTCCCCCGCCACCGCGGCCTTGAGGTTCTTGTCCGTCGGCCCGATGGGCTCGCCCGTGGCCGGATCCCCCACCTGCTTCAGATAGTCCAGGTGGCCGTGGGCATGGCCCGTTTCGCCTTCGGCGGTGTCCCGGAACAGCCCCGCCACATCCGGGTAGCCTTCCACGTCCGCCGCCTTGGCGAAATACAGGTACCGCCGGTTGGCCTGAGATTCTCCGGCAAAGGCATCCTTCAAATTGTCGTGGGTTTTCGTTCCATTCAGATCAGCCATCGTGCGCACTCCTTTATGCGAAAATTATAATAAGCGAAATTTATCGCAGGAAATTGTTCACAAAAGAGAATAATTCTTATTTACCCATGCAGCAGGCGGCTTGTCAACCGCGTTCCTGGACACCACCCTGCGCGGAGCTTGCCCAAAAACGAGGCTTCCCGATCCCCGTACCATGGACCCATCGTTTATTTTCAACCGTACAATTATTGTGGGACCTTTCGGCCGGGCGCGCAAGCGGTTCCGGAGCCGAATCGAAGGAATTTCCCCGGCGGGCGGCCCGTCCGGCAGCCACGGGCGTGGGGCTCACGCCGCGCCCTACGCCACGCCGCCGCCGCCGAATTCAATGCACCGTGAACAGGGAGGCCGAGGATTCCCTGAGCAGCCGCTGGACGGGAAATTCCTTGATGCGCAGCGTTTCCCGGAACTTGTCCAGGAACTGCTCCGCCGGGATGCCCAGGGCCAGCAACTGCGCCCCTTCCCGTTTCACCACCGCGCCCAGCCCCTTCCGGAGATCGCCGGGCAGGCCCTCCATTTCCACTTTCTTGTGGTAGGACTTCAAGTAGGCCTCTACCTTGCCGAAAAACCCGCCCAGATTGTATCGCGCCTCCTCCTCCCGGGAATAGAGCACTTTCAGCCTGGCCTTGGGAAAAGGATCGAGATGGGCATAGGCGTACATCATGCGCGAGGCCGGGGCCGTGCCGTCCATGACCATCAGGACGTTCTTCACCTGCTCCGGCCGGTCGCCCGTGATCACCACGGGCCGCGAAGAGCGGTGGTAGAGATTGTTGAGCGTGTCGTAGGCATGGTTGGCCGGCGGAAAGCTGCACATGCGCGTCATCACGATCAGGTCGCTGAACACCCCCTGGCGGATGATTTCACGGAAGGGCGAGCCGGAAACCGTGCCGATTTCGATCTGGTTTTTTTTCATGCCCTGCCTGGCGGCCAGGGTGCTGAATTGCTTTGTGAGTTGTTCCGCCACGCCCTGCGCTTCAGCCAGCAGTTCTTCCCGTGGCACAAGGCTGGAGAAGCGCCCCGCGGGAATCTGGTCCGTATCCACCACGGCGAGACCGAGCAGGCTGACCGGCTCTTTTCCCTTGCGTGGTTCCGTCTTGGCGATTTGCGCCGCGAACTGGATGGCAAGGGGGGTGAATTCGGAGGAATCGAGAGGAATCAGAATTCTTTTCAGCATCGGAAACCTCCTATGCAGAATTGCTGGAGGGCCGGAAGCGGGCTGGAAGCATAGCTCGTGATGCTCCGGTTCCGGCGGGCATCTCCCTCCTCTATTTTGCCACAGAGCTACCGGAAGCGTCACACACGAATTCATACACGAACGCGGGAAATGGCCACCGCTCCCGCCCGGTTGCGGAGAGAGGGAAATCCTTGCATCATGGGGGCGGCCGGCGCACGGCGCTCCGGCCCGGCAAGCGGGGAATTCGATATGAATATAGCGGAGAGGATCACGGCGCGCTCCACCAGAGAAAGATTCAGAGTGCCGGTTTTGCTGGCGCTGGCGGTGCTGTCCTCCTGCGCGGCCCGCACCGGCGGCCAGCCCGCGCCCCTGCAGCGCATTGCCAGCTATCCCGGCGCCCTGGAACGCCCCCTGGTGGAGCGGATATCCCTGGGCCACGAGGATCTGCTGGTCTGGCAGCACAAGATCAACCTCAAATACGGCCAGGACGTGCGGCCGCGCAAGGCCTCCCCGTCCCATCCCCTGGTGCCCAAGGTGCGCAGCATGGTGGCCGCGCTGCCGGAACCCATCCGGCGGCTGGCCTCCCGCCATCTGGTGGCCCTGTACCTGCTGGAGGACGACTGGGGCACCGGCACCACCGAAGCCGTGCAGGACGCGCAGGGCCGCTGGCAATACGCCTACATGGCCCTCAACCTGACCGCGCTCACCCGCAAGGCCAACGCCTGGGGAAGCTGGAAGGAAACGTCGGCCTTCCGCCCCCGGCCGGGAAACTCCGTCCGGATGGTGCTGGAACACCCGGCCGAAGACACGCGCGAGGCGGCCATCCGCTTCATCTTCCTCCATGAGTTGGGTCACGCCATCGGCATACCCCTGGGAGCCCATGGCTGGTGGGACGCGGAGAAGTTGCCACGGGCCACGGAGCACTCGCCCTTCGTGAAGATTTCCTGGCGCAAGGACGCCGCAGGCAAGATGGTCTCCCGCTGGCGGGAGAAGTTTCCGGGATTTGCGGAGCTGGCCTTCTACAGCCCAGACCACTCCGGGCCGGATATTTCCAACGCCGAGGCCATCTACCGCGATCTGGCGGCCACGGACTTTTCTTCCCTGTACGCGACAACCAACCTGTTCGACGACTTCGCCGAGGCGTTCGCCATCTACGTGCATACGAAGCTGCTGGGCAAGCCCTACCGGGTGGAAATATTCCGGCAGGGCAAGCGAAGCTTCACCTTCCGCTCCTGCATCAGCACCGGCACGTGCCGGGCCAAAGTGCGGGCGCTGGAAGCCCTGCTCAATCTGAATTAAGGCCGGGGACGGTGGGGCTGATGGAGCCGCGGGCCGGGCCGCCGGGCAAAACTTGTTGACAAGGTTTCCCCCATCCGCGTAATTTGACTCAATGATTTCAGGTACATTTGCAGTCCGTGGGGCCGGCCGCGACGCGGCGGCACAGAGCGGGCCGCAGCGGGTGCGGACGAGGAGCGGTATGTTTCAGGCGGCCTTTGACAATATTCTCTGCTGGTGGCCCTGGCCCGAATCCCTCCATGCCGGGTGTGTGCTCCCGTAAGTTTGCCTGACCGATTGCTGGGTATTGACAAGGCCGCACGCACACCGCATGCGGCCTTTTTTTGTTTGCCCGCGCATTTTCAGAACTCCGGCCCGGCATGAACAGGTTCCGCCCGGCCCGGCCGTATTTGCAGCAGCGGCGAAAATTCGCAAAGAAGAACGCAAAGAAGAAATAGAAAAACAGAGGAGAGACCGATGGAATCCCCGCAGGATTTTATCCGTACCGTCGCCCAAAGGACGGACCTGACCCGCGAACAGTCCGCCGCCGCCATGGAGGGCATCATGAGCGGGGATTGGACCCCCGCCCAGATCGCGGCCTACCTGACCGCCCTGAGCATCAAGGGCGAGACGCAAGAGGAAATCGTGGGAGGCGCCCAGGTGATGCGGGCCAAGGCCTACAGCCAGGAGCTGAAAACCCGCCCGGTGGTGGACCCGGTGGGCTCCGGGGGAGACGGCCTGCACACGGTCAACGTTTCCACCCTCGCCGGGCTGATCGCCGCCGGAGCCGGCGTGCCCATCGCCAAGCACGGCAACCGCGCCATGACCGGGCAGTGCGGCTCGGCGGACGTGCTGGAAGGGCTGGGCATCGAGCTGGAAATTCCGCCCGCCGCCGCCATCGAGGGCATTGACGAGAACGGGTTCGGCTTCCTGTTCGCGCCGGTGTTTCACCAGTCCATGCGCCATGCCGTCGGGCCGCGCCGGGAAATCGGCATCCCCAGCATTTTCAACTACCTTGGGCCGCTCACCAATCCGGTGGCGCCGGAGGCCCAATTGATCGGGGTCAACCAGGCGCAGAACACGAAGCGCTTCACCGACGTGTTGATCGGGCTGGGCTGTGGGCATTCGATGGTCGTGTACGGCAAGGACGGCATGGACGAGATCACCAACACCGGCGAAACCACGGTGGTCGAACAGCGCGCCGGCGCGATCACCGAATACGAGCTGACCCCCGAGGACTTCGGCATGGAGCGGGTGACCCCCGACGATCTGAGAATGCCGGACAAGGAGGCGGCCATCCGCATGGGACAATCCGTGCTGAAAGGCGAGGCGCCCAAGCCCCACGAGGACTTGGTGCTGCTCAACGCCGCGGCAACCATATACCTGGGCGGCAAGGCGGATTCGGTCAAGGAAGGGCTCGCCGTGGCCCGGGAAGCCTTGCAGTCGGGCGCGGCGCAACAGGTGGTGGAGCGCGTCGCAGCCTATACCCAAAGCAAAAAACAGTAGCCGGATGCGGGCATGAGCGACATTCTGAAAGAAATCGTGGCGGCCAAGCGGCAGGAAATCGCCGCCCTGAAAAAGGCCGAGCCCCTGGAGAAGCTGCGGGACACGGCCCGGCAGGCCGCCCCGGCGCTGGACTTCGCCGGCGCCCTGCGGGGGAGCAGACCGCGCGGGAAGGGCGGGGAGGCCAACATCATCGCCGAGCTCAAGCACCGCTCGCCCTCCAAGGGGGAGTTTCCCTGGCACGGCGACGTGGAGCGCCAGATTCGGGCTTACGAGCGCGGGGGCGCCAGGGCCATCTCCGTGCTCACCGATGGGCCGTACTTCGGGGGCTCGCCGCAGCTGCTGCGCCAGGTGAAGGCCGTCACCGGCCTGCCCGTATTGCAGAAGGAGTTCGTGCTGGAACCCTGGCAGGTTCATTACGCCCGCGCCCTGGGCGCCGACGCCCTGCTGCTGATCGCCCGCATTCTGCCCGGCGGGCTGCTGGAAGAGCTTCTGCAACTGGCGCGGGAGACCGGGCTGTCCGCCCTGGTGGAAGTGGTGGACGGGGAAGAGTTGGCGCGGGCGGACGCGGCGGGGGCGAAGGTGATCGGAATCAACAACCGCGATTTGCGCACCTTCCGCACCGACCCGGCGCACACCCTGGCCCTCCTGCCCAGCTTCAGGGAGGATCAGGTGGCGATCACCGAATCCGGCATCCACACCCGCCAGGACGTGGAGCGCCTGCTGGCCGCCGGGGTGGACGGTTTCCTGATCGGAGAGGCCCTGATGGTGGCCCAGGACCCGGCCGCCCATCTGCGCGAACTGCGCGGGCAGATGGGCGGAGAAGCGCGGGAGGCGGCGTCATGAGCCTGCCGGTGAAAGTGTGCGGCATCACCCGGCTGGAGGATGCGCAGGCCGCCATTGCCTGTGGCGCCCAGGCCCTGGGATTCATCTTCCACCGGCCCAGCCCCCGCTATATCGCACCTGAGCGGGTGCGGGAGATCGTGGCCGAGCTGCCGCCGTTCGTGGTCACCACGGGGGTGTTCGTGCAACAAAGCGCTGAGGAGATGGACCGCATCGCCGCCCTGTGCGCCCTGGACCGCATCCAGCTGCATGGGGGCGAGCCGGCGGAGATGGTGCGCGCCGTCTCGCGCCCGGCCTACCGGGCCTTCCGGCTGAAGGAGGAGGGCGACCTCGCGGCGGTGGAAGCGGCGCCGGAAGACACGGTGCTGCTGGACACCTTCGATCCGGAGCAGTTCGGGGGCACGGGGCGGGCCTTCAACTGGGAATGGGCCAGGCGGATCGGGGAAACGCGCCGGGTGATTCTGGCCGGCGGGCTCACTCCGGATAACGTGGCCCGCGCCTTGGCGGCCGCGCAACCCGCGGCGCTGGACGTTGTCACCGGCGTCGAGGCCGCACCCGGCATCAAGGACGCCGGGAAGATTGCCCGGTTTTTCGAGGCCGTCGCAGGCCATTCCTTTGCCACCCCCTCACCATGGAGCGCAGGGCATGCCAGCGCACAGTGATTCGGAACGCACCCGGGCAGGTTACTTCGGCCCGTACGGCGGGCAGTTCGTGCCCGAAACCCTGATGGGCCCCTTGCGCGAACTCACCGCGGCCTACGAGGAGGCCTGCCGGGACCCGGCCTTTTCGAAGGAGCTTGACGGCTATTCCAAAAAATACGTGGGCCGCCCCACCGCCCTTTCCGAAGCCCGGCGCCTGACCGAAAAGCTGGGGGGCGCGCGGATTTTCCTGAAACGGGAAGACCTGAACCACACCGGGGCGCACAAGATCAACAACGCCCTGGGCCAGGTGCTGCTGGCGCGCCGCATGGGCAAGACGCGCATCATCGCCGAGACGGGCGCGGGCATGCACGGGGTGGCCGTGGCCACCGTGGCGGCGCTGTTCGGGCTGGAATGCGTGGTGTTCATGGGCTCCAAGGACATCGAGCGGCAGTCCCCCAACGTGTTCCGCATGGAAATGCTGGGCACGGAGGTGCGCGCCGTGGATTCCGGCTCGGCCACCCTCAAGGACGCCATGAACGAGGCCCTGCGGGATTGGGTGGCCAGCGTGGACAACACCTTTTACGTCATAGGCTCGGTGGCCGGGCCCCATCCCTACCCCACCATGGTCAAGGGATACCAGCGGGTGATCGGCGAGGAGGCCCATCAACAAATCATGGAGGCCGCCGGCAGGCTGCCCGACCTGCTGGTCGCCTGCGTGGGCGGGGGCAGCAACGCCATGGGCCTGTTCACTCACTTTCTGGACATGCCCACGGTGAAGATGCGGGGGGTGGAGGCCGCCGGGCACGGCATGGAGACCGGCCGCCACGCCGCCGCCATCACCGCCGGGGAGGTGGGGGTGGTGCACGGCTCCAAGAGCTATCTGCTCCAGGAGCACGGCGGCCAGATCAAGGAAGCCCATTCCATTTCCGCCGGGCTGGACTATCCGGGGGTGGGGCCGGAACTGAGCCACCTTGCGGACACGGGGCGGGTCACCTACGCCACCATCACCGATCAGGAGGCCGTGGACGCGGCCTTCGAACTGGCACAGCTGGAAGGCATCATCCCAGCCCTGGAAAGCGCCCACGCCATCGCCGAGGTGATGAAGATCGCCCCGGCCATGAAGAAAGACGAGATTATCCTGGTCAACCTGTCCGGCCGCGGGGACAAGGACCTGAACTCCCTGCGAAAAGCCAGTCCGGATCGCTTCGGCGGCGGAAGGAAGGGGGCATGAGCGCGAACGGCGGCGTGGGCCGCATTGCCGGGGCCTTCGAACGCCTGAAGGGCGAGGGGCGCAAGGCGCTCATCATCTACCTGATGGCCGGCGACCCCGATCCCGCCTTCACGGTGGACGTCGTGCCCAAGCTGGCGGAGGCCGGCGCGGACCTCGTGGAGTTGGGCTTTCCCTTCTCCGATCCCATCGCCGACGGCCCCGTGATTCAGGCGGCCGGCCAGCGGGCCCTGCCGCGGCTGCCCACCCTGGCCCAATGCCTGGAGCTGGTGCGGAGCATCCGGGCGGCGAGCGGCATTCCCCTGATCAGCATGACCTATTACAACCCCATCTTCCGCTACGGGGAGGCCCGGTATTTCGAGGACGCCCTGGCCGCCGGGCTGGACGGGGTGATCGTGCCCGACCTGCCACTGGTGGAGGCGGGGGACTGGCGGGCCGCCGCCAAACAGGCGGGCATCGCCTCGATCTTCCTGGAGGCGCCCAACACCGGGGACGAGGAAGCGCGGGCCATCGCCGAGGCCTCCACGGGCTTCGTCTACATGGTCTCCCTGAAAGGGGTCACCGGCAGCGACAAGGGGCTGGGGGAAAACCTGCAGGTGCGCGCTCGGCGCATGCGCGGCCTGACGGACACCCCGGCGGCGGTGGGCTTCGGCATCTCCACGCCGGAGCAGGCCGCCCACTTCGGGGCCATGTGCGACGGGGTGATCGTGGGCAGCGGGGCCATCAGCGCCATCGCCGCGGGCAAGACCGCCGCCCAGGGGGAGAAGAACCTGCTCGCCTACGTGCGTGAGATGCGCGCCGGGCTGGACAAGGGG
>CBDUSX010000079.1:0-11223 GCA_965369935.1 uncultured bacterium | reverse complement strand
CCGGCAAGCTGGATTTCGTCTATCGTACTTTCCGTTCGTTCAAGTAGCGGCCGGGTCTCCCTCCTCCATGAAAGGGGCGGGGCGGCGCTGGCCTGTGGCAACGCCAAGCAGGAGTGCAGTCATGCCGGATTCCGCCACGGCCCAGCGGCCTTTCCGTTTTCACCGTTCCAGCCTGTTCGTGCCCTGCACCAGCGAGAAGTTTTTCGCCAAGGCGGCGGCGGGCGAGGCGGACTGCATCATTCTGGATCTGGAAGACTCGGTGGCCCTGGGCAAGAAGGAGCAGGCCCGCGCCGCCGCGGTGGAGGCCATCAACACGGTGCCCTGGGGCGCCAAGACGGTCTCGGTGCGCATCAACGGCCTGGACTCAGCCTGGACCTACAAGGACGTGGTGGCCCTGGCGGAGAACTGCCCGCGCCTGGACACGATCATCGTGCCCATGGTGAACCTGCCGGAGGACGTGCGATTCGTGGATACCCTGCTTGGCCAGATCGAGGCCGGCAGCGGACGCGAGACGCCCATCGGCGTAGAGGGCAGCATCGAGACCGCCCTGGGCATGGCCAACGTGGAGGCCATCGCCGCTTCCTGCCCGCGCCTGGAGGGGCTGGGCTTCGGGGCGGGGGACTACGCGGCCAACCTGGACATGCGCAACCGGGTGGTGGGCGCGGCGGACCCCAACTATGCCGTGCTGGGCCCGCCGGATGCCGGGGGCGGGCGGGCGCGGCACCTGGGGGACCAGTGGCACTACGCCATGGCCCGCCTGGCCAACGCCTGCCGGGCCCACGGCCTGCGGCCCAAGGACAGCGCGTACGCCGACTTCAAGGACCTGGAAGGCTACCGGGCGGCGGCCCTGCGCGCGGCGGCGCTGGGCTTCGAGGGCAAGAGCGCCATCCATCCCTCCCAAGTGCCCATCGCCAACGAGGTGTTCTCCCCGTCGCCGGAGGAAATCGAGTGGTCGGAGCGCATTCTGGAAACCATTGCCAAGACCCAGCAGGAGGGCCACGGCGCCCTGGCCATGGACGGCGAGATGATAGACCTGGCCCACATCAAGCTGGCAAAGAACATTCAGGAGAAGGTGGAGAGCATGAGGGCGGTGGAGCAGCCCGCTTGAAGGCGGGCTGAAAATTGCCTCCGGCGGCCAAAGGGCGCTGCCCTTTGGAATCCCGGCAGGGGTCACGACCCCTGCACCCTGCCAAATGGGGGACGGGGGGCGAGGCCAGGATCGAACTTCCCTCCACGGCAAAAGGCTTTCAATTAATTGATAGAGTCTCCAAGGAGCAGAGCATATGGAAAATTCCGAGGCCCCGCTGGCGGGAGTCCGGGTGCTGGATATCGCCACCTTCGTGGCGGCGCCTTTCGCCGCCGCGGCCCTGGGTGAGTTCGGGGCGGAGGTGATCAAGATCGAGCAGCCCGGCGTGGGGGATTCCCTGCGCCGGCTGGGCACCTACTCCGAGGCGGGCGACACCTACTGGTGGCTCAGCGACGCGCGCAACAAGATCTGCGTCACCCTGGACTTCCACAAGGCGCGGGGGGTGGAGCTGTTCAAGGCGCTGGTGGCGATATCCGACGTGGTGATCGAAAACTTCCGCCCCGGCACCCTGGAGAAATGGGGCATCGGCTACGAGGACCTGAAGGCGGTCAACGAGGGGCTGGTGATGCTGCGCGTCTCGGGCTATGGGCAGACCGGCCCCAAGAAGGACGAGCCCGGCTTCGCCCGCGTGGCCCATGCCTTTTCAGGCCTGACCTACCTGGTGGGCACGCCGGAGACCCCGCCCCTGGCGCCCGGCTCCAATACCCTGGCCGATTTTCTGGCCGGCACCTACGGCGCCTACGGCATCATGCTGGCGCTGCGGGCCCGGGACAAGACGGGAAAAGGGCAATACGTGGACATCGGCCTGTACGAGCCCATGTTCCGCTTTCTGGACGAGATGGCGCCGGTGTACGACAAGACCGGCTACGTGAAGGAGCGCGTGGGCACCGGCGGGGGCCATGCCGTGCCCCACAACCACTACCCCACCGGCGACGGCAAGTGGGTGGCCATCGCCTGCACCAACGACAAGATGTTCGCCCGCCTGGCCGAAGCGATGGGCCGCCCGGAACTGACCGCGGAGGATGCCTTCGGCCTGCAGGACAAGCGCCGGGAGCGCAGCGAGGAGGTGGAAGAGCTGGTCAACCGCTGGACGATGAGCCTCAGCCAGGCCGAGCTGCTGGAAAAATGCACGGCGGGCCAGGTGCCCGCGGGCCCCATCAACAGCATCGCGGACATTTTCGCCGATGCACAGTTCGCCGCGCGGGAAAACCTGCTCAAGGTGGAGGACGAGCGGGTGGGGCCGCTCACCGTGCCCAACGTGGTGCCCCGCCTTTCCGCCACGCCGGGCCGGGTGAAGCACCTGGGGCGGGCCCTGGGCGCGGACACCGCGGCGGTGTTCGGCGAGCTGCTGGGCATCGGCAAGGAGGAGCTGGACGCCCTGAGAAAGGAAGGGGTGGTGTGAGATTTTCCGGCCTCACCCCTCCCCGGCCCCCGCTCCCGCATTTATTCGATGTGCTCGGCGATCCGTTCGGCGAGGGCGGCGATGGTGCGCGACGGATTGAGCCCTATGGCGCGGGGGATGATGGCGCCGTCGGCCACGTAGAGATTGGGATACCCGAAAACCTCGCCCTTGTGGTTCACGACTCCGTTGGCCGGGCCTGTGCCCATATTGCAGCCTCCGATGGCATGGGGGGTGACCAGATTTTTTAGAATGCTCCAGTGGGGGGGCACAATTGGGTGGCCGCCGGTGGCCTTGGACAGGCGGATGTGCATGTCAATCAGCCCCTGGACGGCCTTTTCCGATTTGTCTATATCCCAATTCAGTTTCAACACCTTGTTCCACGGCCACCACCAGCGGCGGCCCAGGTACAGGCGGCCGTCGGCGGCGTCCACGGCCTGTCCGAACCAGGGCATGACGTTGTCCAGGGGGTCGCGGGCCCGTATTTTTTCCATCAGTCTGCCGAAAAACACCTTCAGCACGCGGCTGGTCCAGAAACTTCTTCCCAACACCTCCTCCAGGTAATTTCCCAGCAGATCGGGGAAGCCGCCGTCCTCCACGAAGAATTCGGCGCCGTCCACGCTGCCGTCCAGGAAGTCTATGGCCGAGGTGATGGTGGGACCCTGGGTGGGGGAGAGCCTGCGGTCGTCATAAGTCGCCGGAGTAAGAAAGTCGCCATTGGAACTCCAGTTGCGGCCCAAAAAACCGCTGACCTGGGGAAGAGTCCTGAACTGATCCCGGCAGCGCAGCAGCAGTTCCGTGGAACTTAGGGAGCCGGCGGCGATGATGACCCGCGCGCTGAACTCGCTGCCTGGGCGCAGGCCGTCTTTTTCAATGCGTTTGAAATGAACGCGGTAGCCGCGGTTCTCCGGCTCGATGCGGCGCACCCAGTGCAGGGGCCGGACTTCGGCTCCGTGTTTTTCGGCCAGGGGGATGTAATTCAGGTCCAGGGTGTTTTTGGCTTGCACGTCGCAGCCGATGTCGCAATTCCCCAGGTGGATGCACGTCCCCTGCTTCTGCCCCTGGGCGTTGCTCCAGGTCTTGGATTTGTTGGAGTTGAACGGGTCTTTCAGCCCGTAGTGCCAGTCTTTGTTGAAGGTCACGGCCAGTTCCAGCGTCTCGAAGCGATTTCCAAAGCCGGTCTTTTGCGCCGCGTCACGCATCAACTTGTAGCGTTCGGTAAGCTGGTTTTCCGGAATGGTCTGCACGTTTAGCATGGCGCCGACGCGGTCGTAGTAGGGCTTCAACTCCTCGTAGGTGATTTCCGGTGGCCAGCCGCTGTCGAAAGCCTGCTTTTTGGCGGGGATGAAGACATTGGCATAAATCAGCGAACCTCCGCCGACACCCGCGCATTGCACGACCGCCATGTCGGGAAAAAACCGCAGATCAATCCAGCCGTTCTGAGTGCGGGGCGAGGACTCGTCCCATATCCACCGGTCGCCCTGGTCGCGGGGGTAGTCCTTGGGCTGCCAGCGGCGGCCCCGTTCCAGGATCAGCACCTTCATCCCTTTTTCGGCAAGCCGGCAGGCCGTGATGGCGCCTCCAAAACCGCTGCCGATTACGATAACATCATAGCCATTCGCCATGATCGTCCCTCCCGATCTGGGTTGTCGAAATTATGAAAGCGTAAGGTCTTTCTCGAGTGGGTGGGGCCGCTCACCGTGCCCAACGTGGTGCCGCGCCTTTCCGCCACGCCGGGCCGGGTGAAGCACCTGGGGCGGGCCCTGGGCGCGGACACCGCGGCGGTGTTCGGCGAACTGCTGAGCCTCGCTGAGGCGGAACTGAACGCCCTGAAAAAGGAAGGGGTGGTGTGAGATTTTTTGGCTTCACCCCCCGGCAGGGACATTCGCCCCGGCACCCGCATTTATTCGATGTGGTCGGCAATCCGTTCAGCCAGAGAGGCGATCGTCCAGGCCGGATTGAAGCCCAGCGCCCTGGGGATGATGGCACCGTCCGCAACGTAAAGACGCTCGTAGCCGAACACCTCTCCCTGGTGATTAACCACGCCGTTGGACGGGTCCGTGCCCATCGCGCAGCCCCCCAACGGATGGGGGGTAATCAGGTTTTTCAGCAAAGTCCACGTAGGTGGAACGACCGCGGTGCCGCCTGTGACCTCGATCATTTTTACATGCATTTCGGCCAGTGCTTCGAATGTGGCTTCCGACCGGTCGATATCCCAATCCAGTTTGAGCGCTTTTTGCCAGGGCCAGAACCAGCGCCGCCCGAGGTAGCAGCGTCCGTCGGCGGCGTCGACGGCCTGTCCAAACCAAGGCATGACCTGGTTGAGGGGGTCGCGGCCCCTCACCAGATATTCGATGGCCTTGTGTAACCGTTTGAGTCTTCCCCTCACTCTGGCTGTCTGGCCGAGCTTTTCCTCGAAATAGTTGCCCAGCACGTCGGGAAACCCCCCGTCCTCAACGAAAAACTCCCTGCCTCCGACGGCGCCGTCCAAAAAGGAGACGGAAGAGGTGATGGTGGGGCCTTGAGTGGCGGAGACGCGGCGGTTGCCGTAGAGGCCGAAGGTGATGAAATCGCCGTTCGAGGTCCAGTTGTATCCCAGCCGGGGGCTAAGCCGGGGCAGTGTGCGGTATTGATCGCGGCAGCGCAGCAAAAGCTCGTTGGTTCCCATGGACCCGGCGCCTAGGATGACCCGCTCGGCCGTTTCGCTGTCGGGAATGAGGCGCCGTCTTTGCGGGTCGATGCGGTCGAAGTGAACCCTGTAACGATTCCCTTCCGGCACAATCCTTCTCACCAAGTGGAGCGGCCGGATTTCGGCGCCGTGCTTTTCCGCCTGGGGAAGGTAGTTGAGGTCCAGGGTGTTCTTGGCGTGCACATGACAGCCGATGTCGCAGTTTCCGCAGTGGACGCACGTGCCCTGTTCCTGGCCCTGGTCGTTGATCCAGACCTTGGACTTGTCGTGGTTGAATGGATCGTCCAGGTTGTAATTCCAATCCTCATTGAAGCTGGTGCCGAGGGTGATAGGCCGGAAGCGATCCTCGTAGCCTAGTGCCTTGGCCGCGTCCCGCATTAGCTTGTACCGTTCGGTGAGTTGGTTCTCGGGAAGTGTCTGGGCGTTCAGCATCCGCCCCACCTTGTCGTAGTAGGGTTTCAGTTCTTGATATGTGATCTCCTCGGGCCAGCCGGTGCGAAAGGCCCTCTCGTCTCCCTCGACCAAGGCGGCGGCATAGATGAGCGAGCCCCCTCCCACGCCCGATCCCCTGACCACGGCCATATCGAAAAAGAAGCTCAGATCCATCCATCCGTTCCATTTGTGCGGGGCATCGTCGCTCCAGATCCAGGCGTCTCCCGGCTCGCGCGGGTAATCCTTTACTTTCCAGCGGCGGCCCCGTTCCAGAACCAGCACCTTCATCCCTTTTTCGGCAAGCCGGCAGGCAGAGACGGCGCCTCCAAAACCGCTGCCGATTACGATAACATCATAGCCATTCGCCATGATCGTCCCTCCCGATCTGGGTTGTCGAAATCATGAAAGCGTAAGGTCTTTCTCGAGCAGGTGACGCTTGATTTCCGGCTCCGGCTCGATCGAGGGCCAGGCCGGCGGGGAAGCCGGCGTAACCTTCCATTTGGTGGGCACGGATTTCACGCCTATCGGATAAACTTCCAACTCCTTGTTTCGATTGATGTGGAAGCGCAGAAAGTTCTTGTAACCCTGGATCCTCAAGGATGCGTATGCATCGTTCCAATGCATGTTCATGGTCAAGCTGCTCAGGAGCAGGTAAGTCCCGAAAATGGTGCCCCCCACCAGGGCGCCGGCGGCCACCCACAGCACCCATACCAACAGCAGACAAATTCCGGTCAGGAGCATCGCGGCCAGGCCGTCCACCGGCCAGGCCAGAATGCCGCGCACCCACGGCGTGAAGACCCTGATCAACGCAACAATCCCCACGATGTGCACAAGGGAGTGCCCCGAACCGGCGAGCAGGCATTTCAATAGCTTGCCGGGTATTTTGCTGGTGCCGGCATAGGCGAAGCCGAAATATCCCAAAAACAGCAGTACCGTTAACAGCGCAACGGACGGGCTGCCGGCCAGCACAAGGACATATGATTTGATTACCAACCAGATATCATCCGGGGTGGGCCAGGTGCCGATCATGTTCTCCATGAATTTCCAAAATTTCTCCGGGGTGGGCCAGCTGCCGATCATGACATCCGTGCGATCAAGGCCAAGTTTCATGCCGTTGCTCAGCAGCAGCCATGAATAAAAGAGGGAGAATCCACCCAGAAACAGGGAGAACCACACGTTCCACAGGGCGAATCCCAAATTCCACAACACCAGGCAGCGCGAATCCTTTTTCGTGGGGAAGGAGGTCTCTTTCTGCAAAGTGAACGTTCCCTCGGCGCCGAAGGCGCCCCCGTTCAGGCTGCTGGGCAGATGGCCCGTGCCATGCAGGAAAGCGCCGCCGCCACCGGCGGTGATCAATTGGGCTGGGCGCTTTTCTTTCGCGTTCTTGCTTTGGCGCCCGTCTACCCGCGGAACAGACGCCTGCTCATACCGGCTGTAGTGGTGTGAGTCTCCGGCCAGATACAGCACGATCCTGCCACCATCATTCTCGTCCAGTATTTTCTTTTGCAGGAATTTCAGATTTTCGCCGGCCTTCGCGTCGAAATGGCTTTTCACCCAGGTTGGCTCGGGCACGCACAGGATCACCCGGTCGTCTTTTTTCATTTTTTGTGCGATTTGCTCGAAGTATTCTCTTTGCGGCAGGTCAATATCGGCGGTCAACTGCATGTCCACCCCCCACAGCCACCAGGGCGGAGGCAGTTTGATGGCGAAGTAGCTGCGGGACTGGCCTGTTCGCAGTCCTCCGAACGAGCGCCGCTGGCAGAACTGGCGGAAAAAACTGGTCAGGCCGTCGTACCAGTCGTGGTTGCCGGGCAGGGCGAACAACTCCGGCGGCTCGTTCTTCGGTTTTGCGGATTTCTGCAAAGCGCAGGCGTAGGGCGCTTCGGTGCGGTTGCGGTATTCCTCGCGGCTTGCCACCGGATACACCTCGTCGCCACCCATGATCAGGAAGCGGCCCCGCTTGAGGCCGTCACTATGGCCGTTGAACTTGAGTTCCGGCTCTGCCAGCAGCTTGGCTATGGCGTAGGTGGAGTTCCACCCTTCCCCCAGGTCGGCCACGTAGTCGAACCAGAGGTCGTCTTCATTGCTGAAATTGCTGGGATCGGTGAGTTCACCCAGGGCGGCCTGCATTTCCCGGTTGTCGGCATAACCGGCAAAGAAGGTGGCCCCAAATGCCTTTATGCCCACCCTGACCAGTTCCACTGGATTGAACCAGCGCACCATCTTCCGAGGCTCGAAGCCCAGCTTGCTTTTCTGACCGGCCGGCTGAAATTTGAATTCTGAAAACATGAATTCCCCCTCCCCAAATCGGGACTAGGTCACGAATTTCGCGTAGGAACCCCACAGCTCACCCAGGAAGAAGCGCCCGAATTTCAGGATCGCCTGGGCCTTGTCTCCGGTGGACTGTGAATTGGTGACTTCGACCGTCCGCAGCAGGCTGATCAAGTCGGACAATCCCAGGCTCAGGACGCCCGCCCCCACTACCTCACCGCTCTTGTCGCTTCCCCTATGGAGTTGTGTGAACAGGGTTGTGGTGTCCTTCCACAGATCGAAGCCCGGATCGTCCTTGACCTCCTTTCTGCCGGCCAGATAGTAGCTCTCGCCCTCGTGCTCGAAGCCCAGCTCATAGACCATCAGCTTCATTTCCGGGTCCTCCGCCGGTGAAAACAGGTTGAACACGCCGGTCTTGGCAGGGATGTTGTCTCCGAATGGTGTGAAATCAATGTGCCCGGAGAGAGAGCCGGTATGCTCCGGATCGGCGATGAACTTATCCAGATCGTGAATGGCGACCGTGGCGTGCATCGCCAGCACCGTGCCCTCCGCCTTGCCCCTGCCTTCTCCTTCACCGGGATCCGTTTCGCCCAGGGAGAAACCGCCGGTCATCGTTTCCCGGAAGGACAGTCCAAGTTTGTCATCTTCCATTGTTTGGCTCCTTGTGGTGAATTCGTCCTGCGGTATCCGCGGGTCGTCGCAAGAATTTCATCGAACTGCCGCGACGGATGCACGACGACGGTTGGGAATTAGGCTCTACTTGCGATGCTGTTTCATGAAACTTGCCAGCCGCGGGAAAATATCCTTGTCGCAGTTTTTGCCCATGAACACGTCCTGATGCCCGTAGTTGGGAAACACGTGCAACTCGTGTCTGCCCGGCACCAACTCTTCCAGCCGGTCGTAACAAATGACGTTGGACGTAGTGAAAACCTTGTTGTTTTCTCCGGTCATAAACAGCACCGGCGTTCGTATCTCGCGGGCGTACTCGAAATAATCGTTTGGCAGCGCTTCGTACTTCGGGTTCTCCGAATCGTATTTTACCGCCCGGTTGCCGGCGAACACCATCTTGCGGACATGGCGATAGTAGTGCAGGCCTGCGGCGCCATAGAGGTCGCCTCCCCTGCGATGGGTGACCTCGTCGAGGTTCTCGTGGCTGTACAGAGCCGGCCAGCCCGAGCCCCACATCATGCTCAGCATGTGGCAGGCGTATACGTCGCACTCCCAATGAAACAAGGAGACTGTGCGAGAGATGATTTTGCCGCGGGACAATCCAGGCTTGTCTCCCCAATTCGGGTTTACGTACGGTGACCCGATGACCGTTTCCACCAAAAACGGCGAGAGCATCAGCTTGATCACTGACCATTTGGGTATCCGCGGGGCCAGGGAGACGCTGTTGGAGATGACGCTTGCAATGCCATCCACGGCCCGCCCGAACAAGCTCATCATGAACGACACGGAGCCCAGACAATGGCAAATGACGTGGATTCTGCGGTCGCCGATGTGTTTGCGCATTTCCGCGACGGCCGCAGGAAAATCGTACAATGCGATGTCATCCATATTGTAGCGGAACCGGGCGAGGTTATATGGATAGCGGTTGCTCATCCGGAAATCGAGGCACCACACATCCGTAAAATCGTGGTCGTGCAGATATCGCACGAGATTGTAATGCTCCGGCATGATAAACATGTCGGTGGAGGTGGTAAGCCCGTGGATGATCAAAACCACGTCATCGGATGGTTTTGTTGTAAACCGGAGCATGCTCAGACCGATTTTGTCTCCGGTGGAAAAATAATGGGTCTTGATATCCGCGTCCGGCACACCTTCCAGCGTGTACAGTGCGATTTCGCGTTCCATAATTAACACCTTGTGCGTGAATATAATTGACTGCAACTATGCGCCTGTTGAAAAGGCGGCAGGCTCATTGCAAAAGCGCCGGAATTCGTCCGGGGTTGCGGGCGCGCCGGCCAATCAGGATGTGCGCAACCCTTTCCGGAGAATTTCGCCCAACCCGAACTTGCGCCGCCCCCTCACGGACGAGCGGGGCTTTCGCCCCATTGCCCCCGGCTCTCTTATTAGCCACCTAGTCCCACCGCCGCTTTTGAAGCCATTCAAGCTCGTCAGCGCGGCGTCCCCTTACGCACCGGAATCGCATTTGCGGGCGTATCAGGTTTTCTCCAGTGCCGTTCTCGAATAGGCAAAAATCAGAAGGCCAAAGGCGAATTCGGAAATTGTGAAGTTAATGAGCAGCCAATGGGGCTTGCCGTCGAGGATCATGGAAAGGGTGCGCCCCAACGCCGCGGAGAAAAGGATCCCCAAAAAAACATAGTTGAATGTTGCCGAGGCGAAAATTTCCTTTCGGAACACCACGGCCCAGATTCCAAACCCGACCACGATGACCTTCAAAAAACGATATTGATGAAGGGTTACGATCAGCGATGGACGATCCAGCCCCATCGTTTCCAGATCGACCTGATAGAGGGTCTTCAACTCGAATTCGGGAAAGAAAACGCCAAACAGGCCGAGGGCAAGGAGCGCCGCCACGTAGCTGTAGAACGAGAGTAAGCCGAGAAATTTCATAACGCACCCGCGTTAGACGTTCATCATCTCCGGGACCCCTGGACGTGGCCAAAACAAAGGGCCAGGCCGACAAAATAGAGCACCAGCGCCAATCCCGTCAGGACGTAGAAGATCAGCCCGGGGCCCTGGGCAGCCTGGGCGCCGCGTAAGCCGCCTTCGGTCATGAAGTCGCCTAAAAAATGTCCCCCATGAATTGCGACTGCAATGAACATGATCGCCCACCAACTCCACTTGTGGCCCTGGCGCAACGGAATCCACGCCAGGACGATAACCAGAATGCACAGGGCCTGGGTGTAAAACAGTCCGGTAACGGCATGGAACATGGCGTGGTGTGGCCACGGCTCCGTGTCGAGATGGATAAACGCGCCGCGTGTGTCAATGATGAAAAAGGCCACCGCAAGCGCGGTAAAGAGCCACAATGCAATTTTCGTTTTCAGGGAAACTTGCATGATATTCTCCTTTATCTTCGCTGTTTCCAGTTCCGGTCTTCAAGTATTGCTCCCGAACGCAGGCAGCCAAATTCGGAGCTGCGGGCGTTCCTGGCGATCATGCAATATTGCGCCGACCGCGCTGTGTGGAGGCGGCAGACCATCCCGCGAAATTCCATCGACGCTCCGGTCGGCGTGTATTGAATGGCGCCACCAACCTCGGCCTGTTTGCGAGGATGACCGGGCCCTTCGCCGGAGTGCCGGGCCCCCGCACATGGATGAGGCCGCAGAGGAAACCGTCTCCCGCGGTGAAAGGGACGACGCGTTTCCGGTAGGATTT
>CBDUSX010000078.1:0-11232 GCA_965369935.1 uncultured bacterium | reverse complement strand
GCGGGGTGGCCATGGAGGCAGGGCCGCGTCCGGTTATTCCTCCTCATCCTGCTGCTCCTGTTTCTCCCTCCCCGGCGGCGGGGCGGGTTCGGGCAGCGCCTCGGCGATCATTTCCTCCACGAATGGACGCAGCAGGTCGACCAGGTCCGCGCCCAGTTCGGTCAGCTGGAAGCCCTTGCCCCCGCAGCCGGGGCATACGCCGCCGAAGTTGATCTGGGAGATGCCCATATTGGTGATGCCCGCCAGCCGCCCGGAGCCCTGGCAGCGGGTGCAAATTACCTTCAGATCGTTGATGACCATCTCGTTCCCGTTTCCCGCGCGGTGGCGGCGTCACTTGCCCGTGCTGCCGAAGCCGCCCCCGCTCCGGGCGGTGTCTTCCAGGGTGGTGGAGTCCTCGACCCGCACGGCCTCCCGGCGCCGCACCAGCAACTGAGCGATGCGCTGTCCGAGAAGCCCCTCGGCCTCGGCGCGCCCGTCCCCCTCACCCAGCCAGCGCAGCACCACCCGGATACGGCCGCGGTAGTCCGGATCAATCACCCCCACCCCGTTGGCCAGCATGAACTCCGTCTTGACGATGCTGGAGCGGGGCATCACCTCGCAGTAGAAGCCCTCGCCCGCCTGCACCGACACGCCGGTGTCATAGGCGTACACGCCCGGGCGCATAGCCTCCATCGCCATGGCGGTCAGGTCGAAGCCCGCGTCGCTGGCATGGGCCCGCGCCGGCAGCGGCATTCCATCATAGTGGCGCCGGATTTTCAGGACAACTTCATCGGCCATGAAACATCGGGATTGGGGGTAAATGCCGCTATGGCTGCGTGGCCGGACCAAGTTCTCACATCGCCCCTAAAGGTTCAAGGCGACCACGGTCACGCCGTCCCAGCCTTCCCCGCCCGCGCCGGGGCGGAACCCGGCCACGTAGCTGCTGGCTTTCAGCCAGTCGCGCACGCCGCTCTTGAGCTTGCCGGTGCCGTGGCCGTGGATCAGCACCACGGGGCTGACGTACTTCATGACGCTCATGTCGCAGAATTCCTCCACCCGCGTCAGGGCCACGGCCAGCCGCAACCCTCTCAAATCCAGGGTGTTCTCCCGGCCGGACAGGACGAACCCGATCTCCGGCACCTCCGGCGCCCCCGAGGATTGCGCCCCGCTCCCTGCGCCGTTGCCCCCTGCCGCGCCGCCGGAAACGGCGGGCAAGGCTTGCTTGCCGGCCTTTGGGCCCTTGCGGCTCCGGGCGGGCGGCGGGGCCAGTTCGGCCACGTCCACCTCCATGGCCAGGGCGCCCAGTTCCACCCGCGCCTTGCGCCCTCCGCGCAAAAGCCTGGCGAAGCTGCCCACCTTGTTGAGGGAGCGGATCAGCACCGCGTCTCCCGCCCGAAGCCGGTCGGGCCGCAGCCCCGGCTCCTCCGGCGGGGGGGTGGGGGCGGCCGGCAGAAGCTCGCGCTCCACCTCTCCCAGGCGCTCGCGCACCTTGCCGGCCAGGGGCAGGCTGTTGGCGCCCTGCAACTCCTTGATCACTCCGGCGATGCGCCGCCGGGCCTCTTCCACCTCCTTGCCGATCATGCCCCGCTCCCGCAGCCTTACCTCCCGCTCCGTTTCGGCCAGGGATTTCTCGCGCGCATCCAGTCCCCCTCGGACGCGGGCCAGTTCCCGCTCCCGCCCGGCCAGCTTTTCCTCGCGGTCCAGCAGGCGCTGTTGTTGGCTGTGCAGCTCTGCCAGCAGGGCCTCTGCGGCGGCGGGCCGCCCCGCCAGCCGGTTTTGCGCTTTTTCCACCAGCCCGTCGTCCAGGCCGTGGCGCCGGGCGATGGGAATGGCGTAGCTGGCTCCGGGGGTGCCGGCCAGCAGGCGGTAGGTGGGCGCCAGGTTGTCCAGGTCGAAGGCCACCGAGGCATTGACCATGGCCGGATGCGCCGCCGCCAGTTCCTTCAGCTCGCCGTAGTGGGTGGTCACCAGGCAGCGCGCCCCGCGCTCCGCCAGGGCCTCCAGCAGGGTGGCGGCCAGGGCCGCGCCTTCCTCCGGCGCCGTGCCGGTGAGTATCTCGTCAATCAGCACCAGGCTGGCGGGCCCGGCGGAGGACAGGGCCTCTCCCATGAAGGCGATCTGGGCGGAAAAGGTGGACAGGGAGGCGCTCAGGCTCTGCCGGTCGCCGACGTCGGCCAGCACCTCGGAGAACAGGTCGCAGCGCGACCCCTCCTGTGCCGGGACGGGCATGCCGCAGCGCACCAGCAGGGCGCACAGGCCCACGGTCTTCAGCAGCACGGTCTTGCCGCCGGTGTTGGCGCCGGAGACCACCATGCATTGGGCCTGATCGTCCAGGGCCACGTCGTTGCGCACCACCGGCTGGCTTTCCAGCAGCATCAGGGGATTGGCCGCGCCCTTCAGGTGTAAGGTGCCGCCCTTCTCCACGTGCGGGATGGCGCCCTGATAGTCCAGCGCCAGGGCGGCCTGGGCATGCACCAGGTCCACCCGCCCCAGCCAGCGCAGGTTTTCCCGCAGGGCGGGCGCCGCGCGGCCCACCGTCGCCGAGAGCTCGGCGAGAATCCGGGCGGCGTGAGCCTCGAGCTGCTTTTCCACCAGGGTCAGGGCGTTGCCCTCCTCCACCACCGCCTGGGGCTCCACGAACAGGGTGGCGCCGCTGGCCGATACGTCGTGGACGATGCCGGGCAATTGCCCCCGGAAATCCGCCTTCAGGGGCAGCACGTAGCGGGCGCCGCGCAGGGTGTAGATCTTCTCCTGGAAGGCCGGGGCCAGGGAGCGGTTGCGCAGGGTGGCCTCCAATTTTTTGTGGATGGCCTCCCGCCGCCGGGTTTGCTCCTTGCGCAGGGCGGCCAGTTCGGGAAAGGCCTGCTCGTTCAGCTCGCCTGCGGAGGTGAGGGCGCCCGCCAGGGCCGCCACCAGTTCGGGCTCGGGCCGGCAGGCGGCGGCCAGCGCCTCCAGTCCCGGGGCCTCGGGACGCCGGGCCAGGGCTTGGGCCAGCCCCAGGGCGGCCTGCTGGGTTTCCAGCACCTGGGCCAGTTCCGCGGCGTCCAGTGCGCCTTCCTTTTCCACCCGCTCCAGCAGGGGGGCGAGGGGCCGCACGCCGGAGAAATCCAGCGGCCCCGCCTCGCTCCGCAGCGCGGCCATCTCGCCGATCAGGGCCAGGGAGGCCCGCACGGCGGAGAGGCTTTTGAGGAAGCGCACGCGCTCCGCCGCCCCACGCCCTTCGGCGGTGGCCAGCCGTTCCTCCAGGGCGCTCCACAGGCGCGGCCATTCCAGGCCGGCCAGGGTGACCTCTGCGGCGGGCTTGTGCGGGCGGGCGGCTTTCATGGGCTTTGCCGGGGGTGGTTGTTGTGAGTACCGCGTTATTGTGAATACAACGCCATCAGTTCCCGGGAGCAGTCCCCCGCGTCGAGCGCGCCCATGTGGGGCAGCAGCACCACCCGCGTGCGGGGCCAGGGCAGGGGCTTGTCCTCGGGCGGGCGCCACAGGCCGGAGAGGATCAGCACCGCGGGCGTCTTTTCCAGTTGGGGCACGGCCCTGCGCACGTGCTCCAGAATGCGCGGGGCGATGTCCGGGCTGTGCTCCACGAGCACCAGGTCCATGCGCGTGCCGATCAGTTCGCCGGAGACCACGTGCAGAAAGTCGGCGAACATGGCCTCGTTCTTCGCGCCCAGGGCTACCTTCAGGCGCTGGGCGATGCCGCCCGGCGCCAGCCCCTCCTCGCGCCCCTGCTCTCTGATGGCCGCGGCGTCCTCTTCGGCCAGGGCTTCCATGAAGTCGAACTCATAGGGCACGATCACGCTCAAATTGCGGTTGAAACCCGGGTACACCTGCTCGCAGGCGTCCAGCAGGGAGGCGGCATTTTCCTGGCGGTAGGGGATAATCAGGGCGCGCCGCACCTGGGAACGGCTGAACCAGCGCCGCTCGTGGCGTTCGCGCAGGGTGTCCAGGGCGCGCAGGAGACGCGGCCGGTTTTCCTTCAGCCACTGCCCCAGCATTTCCCACACCCAGTGCCGGGCCAGCTTTTCCCGCGCCGCCTCCACGTCGCTCAGTTCGGCGCCCAGTTGCTCCAGCGCCTCCCTGCTCCCCGTGAGGGCCACCTGCGCCGTCTCCAGATTCTCCCTCGTACCTTCGTGCTGCGTTTCCAGCTTTTCCCGGGAGGCCGGGGTGATCAGCATCACGCCCTGCTCTCCGTAATGGCGCAGGTCGTCCAGGCTCAGGTTCTGGGCGGCGTCGGCCTGGGCGAAGGGCGCCAGGTCGAACCAGCGTTTTTTGGCGATGTGGGGCATCGCCCCCATTACGGCGGCGGCCTCCTCCTTATCGTGGCTCAGCAGCAGCACCTGCCTGGCCTCCGCCGGTGGCTCGCCCGTCCAGGTCTGCAAGGCGCCGTTGAGCAGGGTGGAGAGCCGATCCCGGGCGGCCAGCAGCACCTGCACTTCCTGCGTCAGCAGCACGTCGCGCTTTTCCTCCAGCTGAAATTTCTTTCCCAGCCGCGAGGCCCGCCCGGCCAGGCGCTTGCGCTGTTGGGTAAACTGCTCCCGCGGGAGGGTTGGGATGTCCGCCGGGGGGGGCTCGTATGCCAGTTCCCGCCAGGGGAGCAGGGTGTCCAGGGGCTTCATGCGCCGGTCGAACTCCTCGGCCAGATCCAGGGTGACGGGCGAATCGGACTGGGCGCCCAGCTTCCCCCTCTCCCAGCTCGCCACCTGGAGCAGCAGGGAAGGTTCCCGGAACACGCCCTCCACCGGCTTGTCGAGGGTGTGGCAGCGCTGGTAGCCCTGCCGCTGGAGCAGCGCGGCCATGGACTCCCGCAGCAGTTCGGTGCGGCCTCCGCAGACCACGGGAATGTCCGCCTTGGCCTCGGCCTGGCGAATGCGCGCGGTGAGGGCCTTCCAGGTGCGGGCCCGTTTGTTTCCCCGCCGCCGGAAGGCCTCCCGGAAGGCGGAGAACTGGGGAGAGGCATCTTCGAGTTGATTCAGGCCGATCAGGTGGTCGAAGCGGAGCTTGCCGATGCGCAGGCCCCGGATGTGCTCCAGGGGAATGCCCGGAAACAGGTACAGCCCCTGGGCCTCCCGGATCAGGCCCGCGGCCCGCGGCGCGCGCTTGATCCCTTCCTCGCGGTACAGGGCCTTCAGCCATTCCCGCGGCTTGAGGGCTTTGTCCTGCTGGAGGATCGCCTCCACTTCCGAGAAGCCCACCAGGGTGCCCCTGTCCAGGCCGTGCGGCTCGATCTCGTGCAGGACGCCGTTCTCGTCCCGGATGCGCAGGGTGCTCAGGCGGTCGTTCACCTTAAGGCGCGGGAAATCGGGCGGAAAGGCCTTGAGCAGAAATGCCGGGTCGGACAGGGAAAAGTCGTTGCCCTTGTCCAGGGTCAGGCGCACGGCGGAACAGGTGGCGACGATCTCCCTCAGCCGCGTTTCCAGCGAGTCCGTGACCAGCACCGTCCGGGGGGCGTGTTCCTCCTCGCGCACCCGTTCCAGGAACGTCAGCCATTGCTCCAGGCTCTGCGGGTCCGTGACGCCGCAGAGGAAGAAGTCCGGGGCTTCCTTGCGCCACCGGTTGGGAAAGAACTCCTCCCGCAGATATTCCAGCTCTCCCGGCGAGGCAAACACGCCTACGGAAAAGGGCAGGTCGGGCAGCTTGAGGCGCAGTTGCCGAAAGAAGTCTTTCCAGCGCTCCGAATCGAGCCCGGCGGCGATGATTTTCACCAGCATGGTGTACGGCCCCGGCTAGACGTTTTGTCGCTTCGGCGCTATTGTGTGGATTGCGGCGCCCACCGCAGTATCAGAAACACCCTACGGATTGTCATGTCTGAAGAGCAGCCGGCGGAAACGGAACAGGTCAGCGATCTGACGGCGGACGTCGAACCGCAACTGGGGAATGCTCCGCCCGAAGCCCTGGAGCAAATGCGGCCGGTATGTTCCCTGGCCGAACAAAACTACAACCAAGTCGTGGGACTGATTAAGGAGATCAAGGAAGCGGAAGCGGTTCTGCAAAAGTTTCATAGCCAGGAAGGGGGCGTGACTTCCGAGGACTTGGAATCGGCCAAAAATCAGTTCCATCAGTCAAAGCAATCCTATCTGGAATTGGGGAACCAGATCAATGACGGAATGAAGCAGGTCTACACGATGGCCCAGACCTGGCCGGACGACCTACTGGTGCAAAATCTCTACAAGACCTACCTGGCCAAGCTGCTCGCCTCCCTGGAAACCCGCAACCCGGTGCAGAATTTCGTCGAATTGATCGCCGTCGGCGGGTTTAATCTGGAGCGCCGCGCCACCTCGCTGACTCCGGGAGATGAGGAAGATTCGAACGCGGTGGAGAAATACGAGAAAAGGGAGCGCGAAGAAACCGACCAGACCATTACCATGCTGGAGGTGCGCTACCAGAAGCGGCAACTGGCGAACCGCCTCAGGCAGGGGGAGAATCCCGCCAAGGTTATCAGCCGCCTGGCCCAGCTCGTGCGGAAGGACCCGGACGACATCAACACGCACATTTGGATGGCCAATCTGGTCTCCGGCAATCTGAAAACCGAGCGCGACCAGAACAAGCGCATCTCCCTGCGGGACGAAGTTTTGGACCATTGCAAAAAGGCCTTCGCCATCATTGACGACTATTTGAACCTGCAAAAGATCGAATCCCTCAACGAGCGGGACCGCATGCGCGCGGAGTACGTGAAGACCATCACCTCCATTCGTAAGCCCCTGCTGGCCCAGGCCTAGGGCACCGCTGCCCGCCGTCCGCCCTGGGCGCCCGTGAATTTCTCCAGCGAAGTTTCAAGCCCATCGAGCCCTTCGCGCACGGCGCGGAGCCGCCGGGGCAGCCCGGCGATGACGGCCGGCACGGGCCGGGCCACCTGCGGCGCCAGCCGGTGCAGCGTCCTCACATGCTTCCCGGCCTCGTCCAGGGCGCCGCGGTAACGTTGCGCCAGCTTGCGCATGTGCCCTCCCGCCCCGCCCAGGGCGGTCAAGGTGGCGGCCAGCACATGGTAATGCTCCATGTCCTCCTGCTCCCGCAAGGCCTCCCAGTGGACGGAGGCCCGCGTCAGCAGGCCCCTGATCACCGTGAGTTCCCGCAGCAGGCCGGCGGCGGCGGCTTGCGATTTTTTCAGGCCCAGCCCGCCGCTTTCGTCCCCCACGTCCTTCAGGATCAGGGAGGGCTCCCTGAGGCTGCGGTAATACCAGAGTTCCGCCTCGGCGGCGGCGAGTTGTTTATGGAACTGCCCCACCCTGCGGGCCAGCACTCCGGTGCGGCGCTCGAGTTCGGCGATGTCCCGCTCCAGCGGACGTTCGGCCAGCCGGGCGATGCGCCGCCCGAGGAGGTGTATGCCCTGGATGTGGTCCAGCACCGGCTTGCCGCCGAGCAGCAGGCCGAAGGCCAGCAGCAGGCCAAAGGCCGGTCGCATCCACCCTCGGGCGGACAGGGCGCAAGGCGGCCCGGGCCTAGAAGCCCGAGCCGATCTGCACCAGGAAATTGTCGTTGCGATCCGAGAAATACAGCTGGAAGTAAAAATTCTGCTCCCCCTCGATTTCTATGCCGGCCTTGAGGAAATCGCGGTCCTCCAAATTTGTTTGGGAATGCAGATAATCCGCCTCGGCCACGATGGAAATGAAATCGGCAATGCCTATCTTCAGGCCGAAATCCAAAAAGATATTGTCCAGATAGAAATTGAGCACCAGGGGTCCGGCGTTGTCGAAGGGCAGCATCTGGACGGTGACGACGCCGAACAGGGAGGCTTCGCGGTCGTCAATGCGCACCTTTTCCTCGCTGTTTTCCACGAACCGGCCCAGTATGCCGATGGCGATGTCGGTGCCGATCTCGTCCAGGGGCAGGATGCGCAGCTTGGCCCTGATTTCCCCGAAGTCGAATTTCTCGCTCGGCGTGGTCTGGAGATGAAAATCGGCCAGCGCCTGGAAATTACCCAGTTGCAGCCCGTAGCGAATGTTTGCCAGGCTTAAATCCGGCTCGCCGAGGTCTATCACCTCCACCGTGCCGTGAAACAGGTTGGTGACCGGCTGGTCCAGGGCGGTGGGAAAATCGATCACGCCCGCGGCGTTCAGGCTGGCCTCAGGGTCAATGCCCCAGGCCGGGCGCCAGCCCCCGAAGAGGAGGACGGCGAGCAGCGGGATAAATATCCCCCACTGGCACGGATGCGGTTTCATCGGCAGGTTTCCTTCCATGGATTGGCGCCGGGACGCTTCCTTGTCCCGGCCTGAACAACTCCCTTGTCCGCGGCGATTATAGCACCTGGACAAAGTATTGGGATAGCCCCTCCACCATATTCAGGGTAAAGCCGTCGTCCAGCCCATGGGCAAAGCTGGCCGCCTTGGATATGTTGCGGCTGGCATCCAGGGCGCGGCCGGCTTCCATGTCCAAAGCGGCAAACCTGAGGTGCATGCGCGCAATGCCCAAACGGTTCTTCTGCCGTTCGTAGCGTTTCAGCGCCTTCTTGAACTGGACGGCGGCCCTGGCGGTCTTTCCCCGCAGGCTCAGGGCCGCGGCGAAATGTTCCGTGGCCAGGGCCATCGCGCGCGGCGGAAGCTTTTCGTCGGCAAGCAGCGGCTCCAGCAGCCGCTCGGCATCCAGGGGCTGGCCGGCCAGCATGGCGTTCTGGGCCGCCAGCAGCGCCACCCGGTGGCGGGGCGTGCGGGTCTTGTCCCGCTTTTCCGCGGTGGCCAGGGCGCGGCCGAACAGCGCGGCGGCCTGCCCGTAGTCGCCGTCGCTCATGTGAAAGAATCCGAGCAGGGTCAGCGCGCCCCGCGTCCAGCCCCGCCGGCCCGTCTCGTTCTGGCTGAGGATTCGGTTGAGATACACCGCGGCTTCCGCGCCCCGCGCGCGCATGAAGGCCACGCGCTCTCCCGGGGTGTTACGGAAGGGGTCGCTGGGGGCTTCCCTCCTCTTGAAGGCGCTGAGCAGGTGCAACTGTGCGATGCGGTACAGGGCGGCGGTGTCCTGTTTTTTCTCCGAGCGGGAGCGCCGCAGGGCCTGGCGCACTTCCCTGGCCAGGGAAGGATGGTCCGTCCAGCCGCGTTTCCAGGTCTGCATGACGGGCAGGGCGCTCAAGGTGGAGCCGTGCAGGGTTTCCGCCAGCACGGGCCGCTCCGCGACCAGCCGGTCGAAAGCCCGCGCCGCGGTGTAGCCGCCCATCAGGTGGGGCGCCAGCAGCGCAAGCAGCAGCAGCCCGAAGACGATGTCCCAGCGGCGCATGGTCTCGTCCACTCCGAAGACGATTTTTTGCAGGCGGGTTTTCTGGCGGCTGGAGCGCGCCCCGATGAAGTACACGCCGTCGTACTCGTAAAGGTCCCTGCTCTCCACCTGGGCCAGCCACCAGTAGGCGGGAAAAAAGCGCCTGGCGATCATCAGGATCAGGGTCACCGATGCGGTGAGCAGGGCGCAAAAGGCCAGCACGGAAGTGGTGGGCCCCAGCCACCAAATGCGGCCGGCGTCCAGGCGGCCCAGCCCGGGAAAGCCCAGCCCCATGATGAGCGCGGAGAAGTAAATGAACCAGGAGACCAGCCAGAACTTCATGAATTCCTCCTTGCCTTATCTATATCTCTATCCATGTCTTTATCTATATTTTTATATAGTGGGTCTGATAGCCGCAAAACTCGTTCGGAAGGGCCTCGTCTCCGACTCCTCGCAGGTCAGGATTTCCCAGCCCGCGAAGCAGATGCGCATCTGCTCCGGGGTGGCCGTCCATTCCTCGTTAAGGCCGGGCTTCACCGCGAGTTGCCGCCTGGAAAACCCTTCATAGAGGAGCATGCCGCCCCTGACGATGAGCGCGGGCAGGCGGGCGAAAAACGGCAGGTGGGTAAACCCGAAGGCGCACACCAGCCCGAAGAAATCCGCCGGCCAGCACAGGCTGTTCACGTCGGCCACGATCCAGTGGATGCGCGGGTCACCCTGCCAGATTTGTCTGGCCCGGCGTACGCCCACGTCGGAAATGTCCACCGCGATGATGGGGTCGAACGCTTTGCCGGCGGTGGCGATGCCCCGGCCCAGGCCCGTCGCGGCATCCAGCATGGGGCCGCCGGCGAAGCGGTGGCTCCACCGCTCGCCCATGGGATGGGGCTCGGGCAGCAGGGAGGGCGGATCGGAATCCAGGTACCTGCGGTTCCACTTGGATCGGTCTTCTGCAATGCTGGACACGCCTTGCCGCCTCCCGCCGCGATCAATTTGTTAGCGGAAAAATTATTTTGCTCCGAATCGCGGGCAATCCTGATAGGGTTGGAGGGAGTGACGAGGCCGGACATGGAGTTCGGTCGCGAAATCATCCCTGATCGCACGCCTCATGGAAGATAACACAAGGCCCGCCACACCGCCACTCACGCCCGACCCCCAGGAAGCAGGACTGAGGCCCCTCACCCTGAGCCATTACGTGGGGCAGGGGGAAATCAAGAACAATCTGAAGGTGTTCATCGCAGCGGCCAAGGGCAGGGGGCAGCCCCTGGACCACGTTCTGCTGAGCGGCCCGCCGGGACTGGGCAAGACCACCCTGGCCTACATCCTGGGCCGCGAGCTGGGGGTGGGCCTCCGCAGCACCTCGGGCCCCGTGCTGGAGCGGCAGGGCGACCTGGCGGCCATCCTGACCAACGTCGAGCCGGGGGAAATCCTGTTCATTGACGAGATTCACCGCATGCCCCGGGCGGTGGAGGAGGTGCTCTACGGGGCCATGGAGGACTTCAAGCTGGACATCATCATCGGCCAGGGGCCCATGGCCCGCACTGTGAAGCTGGACCTGGCCCCCTTCACCCTGGTGGGCGCCACCACCCGCACGGGTCTGCTCTCCTCTCCCCTGCGGGACCGCTTCGGCATCCCTTGCCGCCTCAGCTATTATTCGCCGCAGGAGCTGGCCGAGATCGTCATGCGCGCCTCGGGCATCCTGGGCATCGGGATCGAGGAGGATGCGGGGCTGGAACTGGCCGCGCGCTCCCGGGGCACGCCGCGGGTCTCCCACCGCCTGTTGCGGCGGCTGCGGGACTTCGCGGAGCAGATGGGCGACGGCACGATCACCCTGGCCCTGGTGCACGAGGGCCTGGAGCGGCTGGGGGTGGACGGCTACGGGCTGGACGCCATGCACCGGGAAATCCTGAACGTCATCGTCAACAAGTTCGACGGAGGACCCGTGGGCCTGAGCACCCTCACCGCCGCCATCTCCGAGCCCAAGGACACCATCGAGGACGTGTACGAGCCCTACCTGATCCAGGAGGGATTTCTGAAAAAGACCCCGCGCGGCCGCGTGGCCACCCCCAAGGCCCT
>CBDUSX010000077.1:0-11258 GCA_965369935.1 uncultured bacterium | reverse complement strand
CGCCGCCCAGGCCGTTAGCCCGGCGCAGAGGGCGCCGGCAGCATCCGCGCCGTGCCCGTCTGGCCGTTGGCGGCGGCATGGTCGAGCGCGGTGCGGCCCCTCGCGTCCCTTCGCCGGGGATCGGCCCCGTGGCCCAGCAGCAGGCGGACTTTCTCGCGCTGGCCCCTTGCCGCGGCGAGCATGAGCGCCGTCACGCCTCCCGCGCCCGTGCCGTTCGCGTTGGCGCCCAGGTCGAGCAGTTGCGCCACCATCGAGGGGCTGCCCCATCCGGCGGCCGTAAGCAGAGGCGGGTCGCCGCGCACGTTGCGGTGCCACACCCGGCCGCCGATTTTCACCAGATACTTTACCAACGCTGTGTTTCCATAGTGAGCGGCGGCCATGAGGGCCGTATCCCCCTCCGCGTTGCGGGCGTTCACCTCGCCGCCGTGCTCCACGAGGAGGCGGACGATAGCGGCGCTTCCGTTGTCGGCGGCGGCAATCAGCGGCGTATCCCCCTTCCGGTTCCGCGCGTTGATTTCGGCCCCTTTTTGCAGCAGGAGCCGGACGATGGCTTCCCGGCCGTGCAAGGCCGCGAGGAGCAAGGGCGTGTCGCCGTTTGCGTCACGGGATTCGAGGTGGGCTCCGCCAGCCAACAGAAAGCGCGCGACATCTTTTGTGCCGTAGCGGGCCGCCGCGACGAGCGCCGTTTCCTCGTAGACGTTCTTGGCATTGATCCGGGCCCCTGCGGCGAGCAGAATTTTCACGACCTGGAGGTGGCCGTTGATGCTGGCCCGCACCAGCGGCAGGTAGCGGCAGGGATTCTCCGTGTTCACGTCCATCCCGGCTCCCAGAAACAGGCGCACGACTTCCTGCCTGCCCAGGGAGGCCTGGATCATGAAATTCAACGGCGTAAAGGCGACCCCGCGCTCACGCAACGTCTCACGCGCCTCGTTTTGTCCTCCCTGCAGGCCGGAAAACCATAAGGCAGCTCCTGCGAATGCCACGGCAAGCAATCCCGTTTTCAGCAGCTTCATCACACACCTCCGCTCATCACCCGCCCGGCGGCGGGCCGGCGCCAAGGGCCGCATGGTTTCAGGAACAACGGTTATTTTTGCGAGGACGCGCGCAGCTTCTTCACCAGCAGGATGGCGATCTGCCGCACCAGCTTGAGAGAGGTGATGTCTTCGTTGTCGTTGATGATGGACTGGTTGACCTCCAGCACCGTGGCCTCGCTGGCGGCCACGGCGTCGGCCATGCGCGGCTCGGAGTCGATGATCGCCATTTCCCCGAAGCAGTCCCCCGCCTGCATGCTCACCAACACGTTGGAGGTGCCGTTCTGTTGCTTGGTGATGTCAATCTGGCCGGATATCACCACGAACAGGGAATCCCCCTTGGCGCCCTCCTGAAAGAGGAAGTCCCCCGCGGGGATCTTGCGGGACTTGCAGATCTTCAGCATTCGGATCAACTCAATATCGGAAAAACCGAAGAACAGGGAAACCTGCCGGAACTTGTTGAGGATCTGGCGCAGGGCGTCGGGGATTTCCTTGGCGAGGGTGGAATCCGGCGGGCGGATGGCGTCCATCAGCGCCATCTCGATGCGCTTCATGTCAATGGGCTTGGTGACAAATCCGTTTATGCCGACCTCTTCGCCCTTCACCTTCACGCCCTCGTTTATCTCGTCCACCATCAGGATAAACTTGGACTTGGCAATGGAGGAGTGGCCTTTCATTTCTTTGATAATGCCGAAGATGTCCTGGTCGGCGGGACCCTCATCCAGCATGATCACGTGCACCGGAGAGTCGTTGAGGAACTCGATCACACCGTTGAAGCTGCTCTTCTCGTTGACCGTTTCCACCAGGTCCAGCCCGCGCAGGGCATCCTTCAGGTGCACACGGGTCGTCGGATTGGGATCGACGACCAGCACCCGCACCTTGATGGTGTTGCCGCTGGGCCTGCGGGATTTTTCAATCGATGATCTTTCCGTCATTACGCTGCTCTGTGCCGTCCTACGGCCAAATTATTTTAGGAAGCGGTCTCGCCAGGGACAAAAACAAAATTAGGCTATTCAACGTCCTTAAATCAAATGGTTTTTCGCGCTTGCGCCGCCGGAATCGGTCAATCGGCCTTTCCTGCCGCGGGCGTGGCCCCGATCCGCCTTACCCCCAAATGGCTGCCTCCTGATTGCCACTGGTAGAAAGGCGGAAAATCTGGGAGAATTTAACGTACTTCCGTCCCAGGCGCACCCGTATTTGTAGCACATGGAGGAGCAGATGTCGGCACAATTGCAGTTCGATCAGGCAGGCAGGCTTCCCATGCCGGGTGACAACGTGGCCATCGCCGCGCGCAGGCTGGAGGCCGGCACGCACATCACCCGGGAGGGCGCCACCTTCGCCCTGTCCCATACGGTGCTGGAGGGCCACCGCTTCGCCGTGCAGCCCATCGCGCCGGGCCAGCCCCTGCTGTCCTGGGACCTTACCTTCGGGGAGGCCGTGCGGCCCATCGCGCCGGGGGACTATGTGTGCAACGCCCGCATTCTGGAAGCCCTGCGCCAGCGCAAGGTGGAGTTCGACCTGCCGCAGGAAGGGAATTTCAAAGATTACCTGGTGCGCTTCGAGCTGGACGAGGCCGCGTTCCGGCCCGGAGAGCAGGTCGCCCGCATTGACGACGGCTCGACCTTCATGGGTTTCGAGCGCGGCGCGGCGCGGGGCGTGGGCACGCGCAACCACTTGGTTGTGCTGGGCACCTCCTCGCGCACCGCCGGTTTTGCGCGCAGACTGGCCGCGCGGCTGGGGGAGGGAACCGCCGCGGAGAAGAATTTCGATGGGGTGGTGGCCCTCGCCCACACCGAGGGCGGAGCCTCGGAGCCCAACAACCTGGAATTCATCCTGCGCACCCTGGCCGGCTCCATGGTGCATCCCAACGTGGGGGCGGTGCTGGCCGTGGACGACGGCGCGGAAGCCGTCACCAACGAGCGGCTGCGCGCCTTCATGACCGAGCAGGGCTACCCGCTGGACGACGTGCTGCACGGCTTCCTCAGCCTGAGCGCCATCGAGAAGGGTGGCTTCGCCGCGGCGCTGGCCGAGGGCGAGCGCATGGCGCGGGCCTGGCTGGAGCCCCTGCGGGCCATGGAGCGCAGCGCCCAGCCCTTGTCCCGGCTCAAGCTGGCGTTGCAATGCGGCGGGTCGGACGCCTTTTCCGGCATTTCGGGCAATCCGCTGGCGGGCTGGGTGGCCAAGGAGGTGATAAGCCGCGGAGGCAGCGCCAACCTGGCCGAAACCGACGAGCTGATCGGCGCGGAGCGCTACGTGCTCAGCAACGTGCGTGACCTGGAAACGGCGCGGGCCTTCCTAGACAAGATCGAGGTCTTCAAGGAGCGCGCCGGCTGGCACGGCCAGTCCGTGGAGGGCAATCCCTCAGGCGGCAACAACTACCGCGGGCTGTACAACATCGCGCTGAAATCCATCGGCGCCGCCCGCAAGCGGGATCCGCAGGTGCGGCTGGACTACGTGATAGACTACGCCCAGCCGATGAGCGAGCCGGGCTACTACTTCATGGACTCTCCGGGCAACGACCTGGAAAGCATCGCGGGCCAGGTGGCCTCCGGCGCCAACATGATCCTGTTCATCACGGGCAACGGCTCCATCACCAACTTTCCCTTCGTGCCCACCGTCAAGATCATGACCACTTCCAGCCGCTACGAGCTGCTGGCGAGGGACATGGACGTCAACGCCGGCCGCTACCAGGACGGCACGCCCATGGAAGAGCTGGGCCGCGAGGGGTTCGATTACACCCTGGCCGTGGCTTCGGGCCGGCGCAGCATAGGGGAGCATGCCGGCCACTCCCAGGTGTCCATCTGGCGGGACTGGGCCCAGCGAGACGGCTCGCGGCTGGAAGCCATCCGCGGCACGCCCGCCCCCGCCGGCCAGCCCCTCCCGGTACAACCGGGGGAAGCGCCCCCCTTGAGCTTCAGGGCCATCCCCACGCCTGAAGGCTACGCCGGCGACCAGGTGGGCCTGATCGTTCCCAGCAGCCTCTGCTCCGGACAGATCGCGAGCATGATCGCGGACAAGCTGAACGCCCGCGGCCACACCCACGGAGTCTCCCGGTTCGTGGCGCTGGTGCACACGGAGGGCTGCGGCTGTGCCGGGGGCGATTCGGAGCAGCTCTTCCTGCGCACCATGCTGGGCCACCTGCGCCATCCTTTCGTGAAAAAAGGGCTGCTGCTCGAGCACGGCTGCGAAAAAACCGTGAACGACTACATCCGCAACTACATGGAGACCCAGGGGGTGGACCCGGCCCGCTTCGGGTGGGCCAGCGTGCAGCTTGACGGCGGGATCGACAACGTGGTGGCCAAGGTGGCCGAGTGGTTCGGAGCGGAACTGGCGGACGCCGGAGCCCCCGAGCGCGAGCAGGTGGGCGCGGAGCAGTTGCGCCTGGGGCTGACGGCCACGGGAGATGTGCCCGCGAACCTGGCCCGCGCCCTGGCTATTGCCGCATGCGCCATCGTCAACGGTGGGGGCACGGTGGTCATCCCCCAGCATGCAACCCTGCTGGGGCAAGAGGAATTCCTGGACGCCCTGCTGACCGCTCCGGAAGCCCAGCCCACCCTGGCCTATGGCCAGATGGCGGAGGCCCCCGGCCTGCACGTGATGGAATGCCCCACCGCCCATCCGGTGGAGGCGCTGAGCGGGCTGGGCGCCACGGGCGCCGAAGTGATGCTGGCATGCGTGGCGGGGCGGCCCATGCAGGCCCACCCCATGATTCCCCTCATCCAGGTGAGCGGGGACGCAGCCACCGCCGAGCGCTGGGAAGCCGACCTGGACGCCGTATTGGATCAAGAGGAAGACGCGGAGCGCCTCTGCGGACGCCTGCTGGAACTGCTGGGCCGGGTGGCCTCGGCCGAGTACATCCCCCGCCTCTACGGCCAGGGCAACACCGACTTCCAACTCTCCCGCGGCCGGCTGGGCATCTCCATGTAGTGCTGCTTTGTAATCTGTAACCGCAGATGGACGCAGATGAACACGGACAAAAATTAGAACAGCAGGTTATTCCTGCGTTCATCGGCGTTCATCGGCGGTTCCCTTGCTCAAGTGCTTATGGTCAGGCGGCTTTGCCGTGAACCAGTTGGGAGGCGGCTTTGGCCGCGCCACCCAGGATTTCGCCGAACTTCAAGGCGCGCAACTCGTAACCCTTCAGCATTGCCCGCTCGATCTGCGCGGGATCCACCTTGGGAATGACTTCCTCCCGGTGGGCTTCATATTCGGCCTGGCGGGCGCGCCAGTTGCGGATTTCATCGGCCAGCCAGGAAAAGCTGGTCCTGACGTTTAGTTTTTCTGCGCTCATTGCGAACCTCCCGATGGTTGGAATTAAGCCGATTCGTTATATTCCATTATCGCCCCGATCCCGGCTGCGCGCAACCGAGTAAACTTGCGTTCAGAGAGTAGAAAATCTAATCTAAGGCGATTCCCTGCCTGCGTCCCGGCGTCTTTTTCGTCGGGACGACGCCCCTGCGCATTATGCGCCCCTGGGTTTCCGGCTGGAAGAAACTGCCCTGGAACTGCTATTTACGGGCAATTTTTGCACGCCTGCAGTTTCCCTGGAATCCTTGCAGCAGCCGTCAATGAAGCGCCTGCCTTTTTTAAATTCCCGCAGCAGGGCCGCGAAATCGTTTTCGACGGTTAGCGTTTCTAACTTCATGACCGGTCTCCGGATGGGTTTGCGCCGGGGGTTGGTTTCACGTATAGATTAACTGCCGGGCCGCCCCGGCGGCAAACGGTTAATTCTCTCTTTTAAAGTTAGATTTACTATCCACGGGCCATGCCTTACGAGTTGCCGTCCCTGAACAGCCTGCGCGCCTTCGAGGTGGCGGCGCGGCACCTGAGCTTCAAGGAGGCCGCGCGGGAGTTGTTCGTCACCCCCGGCGCGGTGAGCCAGCACATCAAGGGGCTGGAGGCCGCGTTGGGCAAGCCTTTGTTCCGGCGCTTGAGCCGCGGCATCGAGCTCACCGAGGCGGGCCGCTCCCTGCTGCCTCCCTTGCAGGAGGCTTTCCAGCGCATTTCCGATGCCACCGCGCGCCTGACCGCGAGCGACCTGCACGGTCCGTTGACGGTCAGCGTGATGCCCTCGGTTGCCGTCAAGTGGCTGGTGCCCAGGCTGGGGAGGTTCCGGGAGTTGCACCCGGAATTCGACGTGCGGGTGAGCGCCACCGCCCAGTTGGTGGATTTCGCGCGCCAGGACGTGGATCTGGCGATTCGGATGGGGGCGGGGGACTGGCCCGGGTTGCATTGCGAGCGGCTGATGGCGGGGGATTTGTATCCGGTCTGCAGCCCGAAGCTGCTGAAAGGGCGGCACCCCTTGCGGACGCCGGCCATGCTGAAGCACCACACCCTTTTGCATCACGAAACCTATGGGGAATGGCCGATGTGGCTGGAGGTGCACGGGGTCGAGGGGGTTGACGCCTCGCGGGGGCCCCGGTTCAGCGATGCGGGGCTGGTGCTGCAGGCGGCCATCGAAGGGCAGGGGGTGGGGCTGGGCCGGATGGCGCTGGCGGAGGAGGACATCAGGGCGGGGCGGCTGGTGAAGCCCTTCCAACTGACCATCCCGGGCAAGCTCGCCTATTACGTCTGCTATCCGGCGGAAAGGGAAGGCCAGCCCAAGATCGCCGCGTTCCGCGACTGGCTGCTGGCCGAGGTACGCGGCGTCACGGGCAAACGGCGAAGCCGCCGAGCCGGGCCGGGCGGGAAGCGCCGTTGATGATGGCACGGGCGGCGCACGGTGTTCCGCTAGCTCTCCGGTCGGAGTATAGTGGCAGGAAGTATATTGGCAGCCAGATTAATGGAAGAAATTGCAAGGGCGGCCCCCAAGCCGCCGGATTTATGGAGCACGCACATGACCACCTCCCGCCGTTCAGACAGCTCCCGCATCCGCCCGTTTCCGTGGGCGCCTCTTCTTGTGCTGGGGATCGGCCTTTGCCTTCCTTTGCTCGCGCCCCAGCAGGCCGCGGCCCGCACCGCGCGGGATATCATGGACAAGGTCAACGACCGGGACGACGGGGACAACCAGGTTTCGAACCTGAAGATGATCCTGATAGACAGGAAGAAGAAGCGCCGGGTGCGCAACATCCGCTCCTACCGCAAGGACTTCGGCGAGGACAGCTATACCATCATGTTTTTCCGCAGCCCGGCGGACATGAAGAACACAGGCTTTCTCACCTACGACTATGACCAGGCGGGCAAGGACGACGACCAGTGGCTCTACCTGCCGGCCCTGCGCAAGACCAAGCGCATCGCCAGCAGCGACAAGAGCGGCAGCTTCATGGGCTCGGACTTCAACTATTCCGACATGAGCGAGCCGGACCTGGACGAGTACACCTTCAAGCTGATGAAAGAGCCGGAGGTGAACGGCTTTGCCACCTGGCAGATTCAGGCCGTGCCCAAAACCAAGGAAGAGGCCGAGGACTCGGGCTATGCCAAGTCCGTGTTGTGGGTGCGCAAGGACAACTACGTGATCATCCGCGCCATCCGCTGGGTGAACAAGAGCCGCCGCCTGAAATATCAGCAGGTCACCAAGCTGGAACAGATTGACGGCATCTGGGTGGCGACGGAAATGAAAATGACCACCAAGGAAGGCCGCCGCACCGTGCATGCCACCCTGCTTCAGTTCAGCAACATCAAGTTCAATCAGAAGCTCAAAAAGGGCCGGTTCACCGTGCGCAATCTGGAGAAGGGACTGCGGTAGATTCCGCTGTTCCCGCCATTCCTCAGGAACGCACGGGCGTCCCCGCCCGCCAATTCCTATGCTCACCCTCCCCCTTGATGGGGGAGAGAATATATAATTAATCGCGACTTTTCAGGAGATGTTTTTGGGTCTGCTACCCTGCTAATTCACAGGACATTTTAGATTCGGTGGGAAGAGCGAAGGTAGGTGAGCGGGACGGGCGTTTCTCACTCCGGCAGCCCCTTCTGGCGCAGCAGTTCCATAAGCCCATGTAAAAACGATTTGACCTGACCTATGGCCGGACAACGGGATAACCAGCGGCCAGCCAGCCGGGAAATCCATCGCGAAAATAGTAAACCTTCTTGAATCCCCAAATCACGGCCTTTGCAGAGGCATGGGTTGAAAGCCGTCACCCCGGACCGGAGCAGTGAATAACCACCTCCTGCTCTTTGCTCACGATCCTGGAGAGCGCGGCTTCGCTGAAGGCGATGTTCGCGTGGAGGTGGATAGCGCCGGGAATGTGCCCTCTTTCCCAGCCATAATCGTATCGCACGTCAATGAACGGGACACCCCGGTCGAACAAGGCCTTCGCCGTGGCAGCGTCAATGGTTGTCGCCCCCCTGACCTCGCGGCCTTCCTTCGATTGATAGATCAAGGCTGTTGGGTCGGCGACGGGTTTGCGCCCGGGCGGCATTCCGGCAATGCGAAGCCCTTCACGCAAGCGTTCCAAATCCGTGCGCTCCTTGAGCCCCATCGTGTATAGCTTCTCCAACGTCCAGGGGCTGAAGCCGGATTTTGCCCTACCCTCGTGATGGGTTTCAAGGGCGGCCCTGGCTTCCCGCTCCCGTCCCAGTTGTCCGTATGCCGCGGCCAGCAACAAATACGTCCATTCATAATCCGGGTTACTCCGGGCGGCCCGCTCCAGCGCCGTCACGGCTTCCTCGAACTGCTCCATCCCGAACCGGGCCTGCCCGAGCAATCCCAGGTAATTTTCCGCGAAATTTGGATCGAGCCGGATGGCCTTTTTGATGAAGTCGACGGCCTCGGCCGGGCTGCCGGCCCAAATCAAGGCCAGCCCCATGGCAGCGTAGCCGGCGGGATCACTGGCATCCAAGGCGATAGCCTGGGCGGCTGCGGTGATGGCATCCTGGTATCGGCTTTCGGCTCTATGGATGTTGGCTGCGGCGGAGTGGGCAAGAGGGACCGGATCCTTCATCGCTTCCGCGAGATATTTCTTCGCCTTCAACCAAGCCTCCCCGTAGGAAAGATTCAGGGATCGGTTCCAACCCCTTCGGGCGCCCTTTGAGTAGGCCAGTGCGAGCGCGGCATAGGCGCGGCTGTATTCCGGATCCAGACCGACGGCCTCCTCGAGGTAAGAAACCGCCTGTGCAAAATCGTCACGCTTTTTGCGGCGATAAAGGGCCCAGCCTTTCAGAAAGGCGTCATAGGCTTCCGGGTTACCGGTTTCCTTGCGTGCGACCTGGTTCTCCTTACCCGGCCGCAACTGCACGGCCAGCGCCGAGACGATCTTGGTCGTGATCCTGTCCTGCAGGGCAAAGACATCGTCCATTTTGCCGTCATAACGTTCGGCCCACAGGTGCCCGCCGGTGGCGGCGTCAATGAGTTGCGCATTGATCCGCACTTGGCTCCCGGCACGCCGCACGCTGCCCTCCAGCACGTAGCGGATGCCAAGCTCTTCCGCCACCTGCTGCACCGTTACGGCCCTGCCCTTGTAGGTGAACATCGAATTGCTGGCGATGACGAACAGGCCTCCGACCTTCGACAGGTCCGTGATCAGATCGTCGGTCATTCCGTCGGCGAAGTACTCCTGCTCCGCGTCACCGCTGATGTTGGTGAATGGCAGCACGGCAATGGAAGGCTTTTCCGGCAGGGGAAGCGCGGTGCCTGCCTTGAAGGCCGCCACTTTCGCTTCGATGGCCAGTTGCTGGAAGTAATTCCAGCCCAGCAAACCGCCCGCGCCCAACACAACCAGCACTGCGGCGGCCAAAGCTATTTTTCGCCATTTAACTGTCAGCTTCTTTTTCGCCCCAATCACCCTGTGGGCCGCCGCACCCGGCACCGACAGCACCCGGTACACCGGGACAGACTCCTCGATATTTTTGACCTCCTTTTTGCCAAGGAACTCGTATTCCAGCTTGAGTTTATTGCGTACCTGCGCATACACACTGCCGGAAATGCAGACGCCGCCCGCTTCGGCCAAGGACTCCACTCGGGCAGCGATATTGACCCCGTCCCCGTAAATCACCTCGTCCTTTACCACCACATCACCCAGGTTTATCCCGATGCGAAAGTCCATGCGGCGATCATCGGGCAGTTCGGCGTTTCTTTCGGCCAGCTCCCGCTGGATTTCCACAGCGGAATTCACTGCATCCACCACGGAGGCGAATTCGGCCAGGATGGCGTCGCCCTTGGCGTCCACCACGCTGCCCCGGTGGTTCTTGATTTCTGAGGTGAAGACCTTGCGGTAGGTCGTCAGGGTCTCGATGGTCGCCTCTTCATCCGCGCCCATCAAGCGGGAGTACCCGGCTACGTCCGCGCTGAGGATCGCGGTCAGCTTGCGCTGGATATTGGATGAGGCCATGGCGTTTCCCCGTTTGGAGTGCCATGAATCGTATGCGAGGGACCGATTCAGTCTATTTGATTACGCGATAATTTCCAATCAATAATCGGGCTGGTGGCTGGAGCAGGCGGAGAAACTGAGGGACTGCTTGGTAGTCAACTGATTCCCACCCGACCAAGGTACCTAGCAGAGCCATCTCTTTGTTCGACCCCTATTCACCTATGTGATGGTATTAATTCCCCCTCTGTACCGGGAACCATGTATATCTGATCGCGGTTTTTCACGTAATATACTGATTTTGAAAAGTAATAGTGGTTTCTCCCCCGTCCCTGGCAGAGAGAAGGGGTGGGCGTGATTTTGCGAAGGTCGGCGGGACGCCCGCCCCACTTTTCCCTTCCCTCTCCCCCCACCAAACCCGGTAGGGCGTCCCTACACCGCCGTCTCGTCCTCCTCCAGTTCCACCTGCAGGTTTTCCAGGATGCGGCTCACCATGCAGTAAAAGCCGATGGTGACGGTTAGTTCCACGATGGCTTCCTCGTCGAAGTGCTTGCGCAACTCGGCGAAGGTTTCCTCCCGCGCCCGCACGTCGCGGATCACCTCCTCGGCATAGGCCAGCACGGCGCGCTCCTTTTCGCTGAACGCATGCGAGGCCTCCCAGCCCTGCACCGCATCCACCTGATTTTGCGGTACGCCCACGCCCACGGCGATGGCGCGGTGCTTGGTGCGCTCGTAATGGGCGTCGGTGCGCTCGCTGACCAGCAGGATGGCCAGCTCCCGCAAGGTTGGCGGCAGCGCGCCCTTGTAGAGCACGCGATTGCCGAAGCGGATGAAGCTGCGGCAGAGTTCGGGGGCATGGGCCAGCACCCGGTACAGGTTGACCACCTGCGCCCCGTTGGACTCGATCTTCTCGAACAGCTCCCGCACCTTGGGGTCAGCCTGCTCGTTGCTCAGATACGCGACTCGTGCCAATGGAATCTCCTTC
>CBDUSX010000076.1:0-11419 GCA_965369935.1 uncultured bacterium | reverse complement strand
CTCGGCCCAGGCTCCTCCGCCCCGGCGCCGGGCACGTGAGCATTCCAACGAGCTGCGGGGCCGTTTTTCCGCCCATCCGGACGGCTACGGCTTTGTGGACGTGGAAGGGCGGCAAGCCTCCCTGTTCGTGCCGCCGCGCCACATAGGCGGTGCGCTGGACGGCGATTTGGTGCAGGCGCGGACGGAAACCAGCCGGAGGGACGGGCGCCTGTCGGGAACCATCACCGCGGTGCTTGAGCGGGGCCGCAGACGCGTCCGCGGGTTCATTCACATGGAACGCGGCGATGCCTGGATCGTCCCTCCTTCCGAGAAGCTGCCGATGGTGTTCGTCGAACCGGAGCAGGACAACGCCCCCTGCTCCGCCGGTGATTTCGTGGAGGCGCAATTCGTTTCCTACCCCTCGGATGCCCACACGGCGCCTTCGGCGCGCGTCCTGCGGGTGCTGGAGGAGCCCGAGGCCCCGGAACGGGTCGTGGAACACATCCTGGCGGACCTGCGAATCGAGACGGACTTCTCCGGGCGCACCGGCAGGGAGATGGCGGCCCTGGCAAGGACAAGCGCGCCCTTCACCGCCGCCGGCAGGGAAGACCTGACCGCCCGGCCGTTCGTCACCATTGACGGCGCCGACGCGCGGGACTTCGACGATGCGGTCTGCCTCGAGCGGACGTCCCAGGGCAAGCATCGCCTGCTGGTGGCCATCGCCGACGTGGCGGAGTTCGTGCTGCCGGACAGCGCCGTGGACGACGACGCCTACGCCCGCGGCACCAGCGTCTATTTTCCCGAGCGGGTTGTGCCCATGCTCCCGGAAGCGCTTTCCAACGACTTGTGCAGCCTCAAGCCGAACCTGCCGCGCCTGACCCTGGTCTGTGAGATGGAGTTGGATTCGCAGGGCAAGCGGAGCGCCTACAGAATTTATGAGGCCCTGATCCGTTCCAGTGCCCGCCTGACCTACGAGCAAGTGCAGCGCTACTTTGACACGGGCAAGCCCGCGGCCCTGCGCAAGGCCTCCCCGCTGGCTCCCATGCTCACGGACATGCTCGCCCTGTCCGAGGCGCTTGCCGCGAAACGAAAGGCGCGGGGCGCCCTGGCTTTCGAGTTTCCCGAAGCCCGCTTCGAGTTGGGCGGGCCGGGAAAACCCGCGAACATTTTGCGTGTGTTTCCCACCCAGGCCACCCGGCTGATCGAGCAGTTCATGCTGGAAGCAAACGAGACCGTCGCCTGGCACTGCGAGCGCAAGGGCATTCCCATTCTGTACCGCGTGCACGACTCGCCGCCCCCGGATCAACTGGCCGAACTGCGCCTGCTGCTGCACAATTTCGGCATCACTGCCCGGGAACGGGATTTGGCGGAGGGGCCTGGCATCAACCGCCTGCTGGCCGAAATCGCGGACCATCCGCAGCGGGCGGCCATCGAGTTGGCCGTTCTGCGCTCCATGTCCCAGGCCCAGTATCGGGCCGCAAATGACGGTCATTTCGGCCTGCACGCCACCCATTACGCACACTTCACCTCCCCGATCCGCCGCTACCCGGACCTGCTGGTGCACCGCGCGCTGAAGCAAACCCTGGCCCGCGGAAAACGCGCCGGGAAAAAGCCCGCACCACCGGGAGATGCGGGCGGGTTTCTGTCCGAACGGGAGCGCAGAGCCGGGGAGGCGGAAGGCCGGGTCAACCGGCTCTACCGGGTGCTCTACATGGAGCGATTTCTGGGGGAAGAATTTGCCGCGACCGTGACGGGGCTCAGCTCGAAAGCCCTGTGGCTGTCCCTGCAAGCCCACTTCGTGGAGGGCCCCCTGCCTGTCGCCCTGCTGTCGGAGGATCACTACCGGCTGGACGCCCGCCGGCAGGTACTAACGGGAGCGCGCACCCGGCGCGTGATCGGGCTCGGCCAGCGCCTCACCGTACGCCTCGCCAGGGCTGATCGCCTCACCCAGGAACTGGAATTCGCTCTCGTCGCGTGGGACCGGAAGGAAGGGGAGGCGCCAAGCCTCCCCAAGCCGCGGAAGGCCCGCCGGGGGAAACGCCGCTAGCCCGCACGCGGCCTTTCAGTTCAGGTCCCACCCCAACCACCAGCGGCCAAACCCCACCCGCGGAAAAGCCCGGCCCGTTCGCCGGCCGCCTATTGCGGCGCCCCGGAAGCGGGGGGCTGTGCCGGCGCAGTATTTCCGGGGGCCGCGCCTCCGCCCTTAAGCTGCCTCAGAAAACCCGCGAACGCTCCGGAGGCCTGTGTGCCACCCCCCGCGGCGCTGCGCGCCTGCGCGGTGGGAAACGGCGCTCCACGGGGCTGGCGCACCAGCCGCCGCGCGCGGGCCTGGGCCTCGAGCAGCAGTTCCAGGTTCCTGGCTTTCTGCGCCTCGGCTTCCTGCCGTCCTTCCGACTGTACGCGCAACAGATTGCGGTTGAACGCCGCATCGCGCATGGCCCGTTCCTGCCGCAGTTGCTCGAAGCGGTCCTGGCTGGCCAGGAAATCGGCTTTCAAGAAGGCGTCCCGCGCCGCATCCGCGTCCGCAACCTCTTGCCTGCGCTGCTGCCGGCGCAGGAAGTCCTGCAGGATTGCCTCATCCCGCATGACCATCCGCTCCCGCGCCATAACACGCCGCCGCTGGCTCATCCACCAGCGATCGGTATTCCTCTGCCGCTTCAGCATCACCTCCACACGCTTCCGCCGCACCCTGATCTGGTTGCCATAGAAGTCCCTCAGCACCCGCTGATGGCGCTCGCGGAAGTGCTCCGGCGGATGCCCCGGCTCGAATCTTGCCGGGCCGGCCACTTCCCCGCCCCCGCCGAAACAACCGACTGTGCCCAGCACCGCCAGCAGCCCCAGCATCGCCGGCACGCTATAGACGCCACGGAGCCTGGGCCCGAAAAATCGAAAACAACCGCTCATATCGCTCCACTCCGTAAACCCCGATCAATTAAGGTGCGCGGGCCTGATCCACGCCCCCTGGAAAGCCAGATTTTCGGCGCAACACGAGGCCTGCACGCACCCCCTGCCCGAGGCGCTGCCTGTACCCGAAAAAAAGTCTAGCGATAATAGAAGCTTATCCTACCAGAATCAGGCGGGAAATTCCAAGACCTGTTGAATGACCTGCTGCAAGTCCTCGTGAGACACGCCGGTGCGGATGGCCGCGGGCGAGACTTCGCCATCCATCTCCTGCTCCCTCCATGCCGCGATAAACTTTCCGTCCCGCTCCGCATAGAGCAGGGCGTTGAAGCCATCGTAGTAATAATAGGGCATGCAATACAGCTTCAGGGGCTTCAGCGGGGCCCCATGGCAGCGCCCGTCCGTCTTGCCGATACGCTCCAGCGCGGCCAGTTCTTCGCTGAAAATCCCGCGCATTCCCTCCGGTATGGCTTCGTTGGCGGGCAGCAACACCGGCGCGTGAAAGCGGCCATGCCCGCCGAACCCGCTGTCCGCCCGGAACAGCCCCAGCCTGGTCTCCAGCCGGTGCAACAGCACCCGCAGGCCTCCCGTGACCTGAATTTCCCCGGGTGCTTCGCCCAGGGGCTTGCGCGCGCCACCTGGTCCCCTGGATTGTTTTTTTTCCCCACGGCCCTTGGCCATCGCTTTATTCCAGTTTGTTGACGATTCTGGTTTCGCTTTCCCCGTTCTGCGGGTCAATGATCTTCAGCGCCAGGGCGACACGGTTGCTCTCATCGAGCCGGTGCCACAACCACGGTATCAATTCGTCTCCCTCCCCCTGCAGCGGAAGTATATAAGGCTCTCCCACAAACGAGGGCAGGGGTGTCCCGTCGCTCCGGTAGGTGGTGATGCACCAGCCGAAGCCAGGTTGAAACTGGGAAAAATCGTAGTAGAAGCGGTTGGAGTACCCGGAGTCGAAGGGATCGGCCTTGATAATAGCCAGCCATGCGGGCACGCCCTTGCGCTCCAGGCAGACGCCCCCGGCGATTCTGGGCGTAAAGTGGGGCGCATCGGGCTCATGGCCGCATTTATCCAGGGCTTCCCGATAGGTGCCCCCTTTCTTGAGGGTCTTGCACAGGGTATCGGTATGGTCGCCGTTGGACACCAGATACTGGCCGTCCACCTCATTCATGGCGGTATAGATAACCAGGCTCGGGTCCTCCATCTGCGATCCGTCGAAGGGCTCGGTGCGCACCGTTTTTCCCTCACGCACGAACACCCGGTTGCGGCTGTTCCCGCTTCTTCCCATGATCCAGTAATACTGGAGAAGCTTGCCTTCCCGGCTTTGCCCGAGCACGATGCCCCGGCCGGGATAGCTGTTTTCGGAGAGCCTGCGCAGGTTTTCCTCCGCCTCTCGGATTAGATTTTCCATGTACTTTTTTTCTCCGTTTCCGCCTATCCGGACAGGTCGAACAGCGGGAGGTCCACGTCATCGGGCGGCGTTCTGCCCAACAGGATGTAATTGGTGGCGAACAGGTTGCTCAGGGTATTCGGATGCGAGTCGTCGCCGCGGATGGCATAGTCCCCCCGGTATTGCGGATCGAAGAGGATCACCGGCACCGGGTTAATGGAATGGCGGGTGTTGGGCTCGCGCTTGCCGGTCTTGGGATTGGGAGAGATCATCTGCTCCGCGTTGCCGTGATCCGCGGTAATCAGGGCCATGCCTCCGGCCCGTTCCAGGGCATCGAGGATCGTTTTCAATCCCTTGTCTATAGCCTCCACGGCCTGCACGGCCGCCCCCAGGTTGCCCGTATGGCCAACCATGTCCGCATTGGCGAAATTGATGAGACCGAACTGATACTTCCCGCCGGCGATCAATTCCGCGGCCTTTTCCCCGATTTCCAGAGCTTTCATGGCCGGCGCTTCGGCGAAGGAGTCCACACGGTCGGAGGGAATGAGATGGTACAACTCTTTCTCCGGATCCAGCGGCTCCCGGTAGCCTCCGTTGAAAAAGAAGGTGACGTGGGCGTATTTCTGGCTCTCCGCCAGCCGAAATTGATTCAGCCCCAACTCCAGGATGCGCCGGCCGAAGGGATTTTTCACGCCCGTAGCGTCCACCAGCCTTCTCGGGGGCAGGTCGGTATCCTCGTCGTAGACCATCATGCCCGCGTAGAGCACGTTGGGACGCTCGCCCCGGTCGAACTCCGTGAACTCCTGCTCCACCATAGCGCGGGAAAACTCGATCGCCCGGTCGCCCCTGAAATTCATGCAGATCACCGAATCCCCGTCGCTGATGGTGCCGATGGGCTTGTCCCCCCGCATGACCACGAACGGCGGAATGTCCTGATCCACAATGTCCGGCCGCCGCGACCGCACCTCGTTTACGTAGGCGGCTACCGACTCCACGGGCACGCCCTCGCGCCCATGGACGTGCACCTGCCAGCCATGGCGCACCTTTTCCCAGTTGCGGTCCCTGTCCATGGTGATCACCTCCCGCCCGCCGCCGCTGGCAATGGCGTATTCCCAGCCGGGGTTGCCGCTGCTGGCCTCTGCGAGGGATTGCTCCAGGCTCTCCACGAAGTCCAGAGCCGACTGATAGGGCACGTCCCGCCCATCCAGGAGAGCATGTACGTACAGCCGCTTGACGCCCCGCCTTTGGGCGAACCCGATGATTTCCTGGAAGTGAGAGATATGGCTGTGCACGTTTCCATCGGAAAGCAGGCCGATCAGGTGCAGCGCCCCTTCGGAGCGCAGGCAGTTGTCCACCAATTCGTTGAGTGCCGACCCTTCAAAAAACACGCCGGTTTTCATCAGATTCTGAATGCGCGTCGGCCCCTGCACCAGGATGCGCCCCGCCCCCATGGTCATATGGCCCACTTCCGAGCCTCCGATGTCCTCGGGCGAGGGCAGCCCCACGTAGTGGCCGTGGGTGTATATGACCCCATGGGCAAAATCGGAGAACAGGCGGTCGAAGGTGGGAGTGGCCGCCTGGCCGATGGCGTCGCCCTCGTCCCGGGCGCCGACGCCCCAACCGTCCAGAACGATGTTGATGACGGGGCCCCGCCCCTTGAACTTTTTTACGAGGGATTCCAGCCGCATAGAGTCGAGCGCAATGGCCGGCAGCCTGTGTGCCTTCCTGCTGCCGCAATCCGAATCGCCCAGCCGGCGCATTGCTTCACAGATCAATGGCGGGAAACGTCACCCGGCGGCTGGGTTTACAGGGTGAGAGCGCCCGCGAATTATGGTAAAAGAAGGCGGCCCCGTTGGCAAGGCGGCCCAGGGGCGCCGCGGGCAGGGCAGGGAAAACCGGGGGCGGCCCCGCGGCAGGGGCGATCAGGGACCACAACGCTTTGAAAATCCTTCTAACCGGCCATGGCGGCTTCAGCGGCCAGCATTTCCGGCAGCTCATCCCCTCCATCCCCCTTGCGGATGAAGGCGGAAAGCAGGTGGACATTCTGGACCGCCCCGCGCTGCTGAGCGCCGTCCGTGCGGCGCAGCCCGAGGCCGTGGTGCATCTTGCGGCCGCTACCTTCGTGCCGGAGTCCTTCGAGGACCCCCACGCCACCTTTCAGGTCAACGTGACGGGCACCCTCAACCTGTTCATGGCCCTGGAAGCCTGCGGATTCAGGGGGCGGGTGCTGTACGTGGGCTCCGCGGAGGTCTACGGGCTGCTCAGCGACCAGGAGTTGCCGGTGGTCGAGACCCAACCCCTGCGGCCCCGCAACCCCTATGCGGCCTCCAAGGCCGCCGCCGAGGCCCTGGCCTACCAATGGAGCCAGACCGCGGAATTCGAGGTCGTGCTGGCCAGGCCTTTCAACCACACTGGAAGCGGCCAGAGCGACCGATTCGTGCTTTCCAATTTCGCCCGGCAAATCGCGGAAATATCCCTGGGCCGCAAGGAAGCCCGGATGGAGGTGGGCGGCATAGACGTGACGCGGGATTTTTGCGACGTTCGGGACGTGGTGCGGGCCTATGGCCTGCTTCTGGAAAAAGGCGGGAACGGCGAGGTGTATAATATCTGCTCGGGCACGGAAAGCTCCATCCACGACCTGCTGAACACTCTGCTGGAGATTGCGGGCATTGAAGCAGAGCTCGTGACCGAGGCGGAGCGGCTTCGCCCCACCGAGCAGCGCCGGGTGGTGGGATCCTACGACAAACTGCGCGCGGAAACCGGCTGGCGCCCGAACATACCCTTGCGGGATACCCTCGCCGATATGCTCAACGACTGGGAGGCAAAATTGAGATGAAGCGCGCGCTCATCACCGGCATCACGGGGCAGGACGGAGCGTATCTGGCCCAGTTGTTGTTGGAGAAGAAAACCCAGGTGTTCGGCCTGCTGCCGCGCCGGGTGGGCTACTCCTTCGGCCGGCTGGACTATTTGGGCATTCGGGAAGGCGTGCAGATGCTGGACGGAGACCTGGGTGATCTTTCCTCCCTGGTGCGCGCGGTGGAAGCGGCGCAGCCGGACGAGGTCTACAACCTGGCCGCCCAGAGCTTCGTCGGCACATCCTGGCAGCAACCGTTGCTCACCGCGCAGGTAACGGGCCTGGGCTGCCTGAACCTGCTGGAAGCCCTGCGCCTGGTGCGTCCGCAGGCGAGGTTCTACCAGGCTTCCACCTCCGAAATGTACGGCATGATCAAGGAGCCGGTGCAGGACGAGTCCACGCCCTTTCATCCCAGAAGCCCTTACGGCGTGTCGAAGCTGTTTGCCCATTGGAGCACGGTGAACTACCGGGAGAGTTTCGGCATGTTCGCTTCCTGCGGCATTCTGTTCAATCACGAGTCTCCCTTGCGCGGCAAGGAATTCGTCAGCCGAAAGGTGACCGATGCCGTGGCGCGAATCAAGCTGGGCAAGGAAAAACAGCTTCGGCTGGGCAATCTGGAAGCCAGGCGCGACTGGGGATTCGCGGGAGACTACGTGCGCGGCATCTGGCTGATCGTCCAGCACGAAGCACCGGCGGATTTCGTGCTGGCCACCGGCCAGACCCGCAGCGTGAGGGAATTGTGCAAGGTGGCGTTCGGCTGCGCCGGACTGGACTATGAGCAGTATGTGGTCAGCGACCCCGCGCAGTTCCGCCCGGCGGAGGTGAACCTGCTGCAGGGCAATCCGCGCAAGGCCATTGAGGAACTGAACTGGCATCCCGAGACCAGCTTCGACGAATTGATCGGAATGATGGTCGAGGCGGACATGAAGCGCGTCGAGGCGGAATAGGCGGCGGCCGACATCCACGACGATGACAACAGGGAGACGACGGATGAGCCAGAACCAGATTGCGGGGCTGATGGGCGCCGCGCTCCTGTTTTCCGGGCTGTTCTCCCCAATATTCACCTCGCCCGTCAAGGGCCAGATCAGCTATTTCAATTACAACCAGACCGAAGCGGCTATTGTGCTGGTGCTGGCCGCCCTCGCGCTGACCCTGTCCCTGGTGCGCAAATACAAGGCATTGCTGTTCACCGGGCTGGGCGTGTGCGCAATCCTGGGCCTAACCTTCGTGAAATTCCTGCTCTATACCACCGGTCAGGCGACCCGCTGGATGAGCAAGTTTTCCGACAGCCCCTTTGAAAACATCAACCGGCTGACCCAGCAGACTTTCGCCCTGGACTGGGGATGGGGCCTGCTGCTGGTGGGGGCGGTGCTGGTGGTTGCGGCCTCGCGGCTAAGGGGCTACGAGAGATCACGCGACTGAACCCGCCCGGCCCTGATGGGCCGCTGACCCTTCGAAAACGTACGCGGCGAGAGATGGCCACAACTGAATTAATGCCCAACCTGCGACTTGTGCCGGTGGATCGTGTGCGTTTCCACGAGCATCCGGAGCGCAGCCGCACCCTGCGGCTGGTGGAGCGCCTGCGGAGCGAGGCGTTTTTGCGCAACACGCCCATCGTAGCGGACATGGACAGCGGGGAATTCCTCCTGCTGGACGGCGCCAACCGGGTGAGCGCCTTCATGGAGTTGGGCTATTCCCACATTCCCGTGCAGGTGGTGGATTACGGGGACGAACGGGTGCAACTGAAAGGCTGGCACCACCTGCTCGTCAATGGCCGCTCCCTGAAGCTGAGGGAGAAATTCGGCGCGCTGGAAGGCGTGAAGCTGGCCGAGGTGCCCCAGCAACGGCTGACCCGCCTGCTGGAACTGCGCACGGTCTATGCGGTGCTGGTGGACGAATCGGCGCAGTGCTGGGGGCTGTTCCCGAACCGGGAGGGAGCCACCATCGAAATCCGCGAGCGGATCAGAGTGATGGATCAGGCGGTGGCGGCCTATGAGGGGCAGAGCAAGCTGGAGCGCATCAAGCTTGCCGAATTCTCCCGGCTACCCGCGGTGCTGCGCACGGTGGACCATCAACTGTGCCTGTTTCCCGTGCTGGCCAAGAACGAGCTGCTGCAACTGGCCGGGCAGGGCGTGATGATCCCCACCGGGCTGACCCGCCACCTGATTCCCGGGCGGGCGCTGGGCATCAACCTGGACTTGAAGTTCCTCGCCGAACCGACGGGCGAGACGGAAAAGCTGGAGCGCTTCCGCGCCTACGTGGAAGGGCTGGAGATGGAAGGCCGCATCCGCTTCTACGAGGAGTCGGTGTTCATCATGAATGAATAGGCGTTTCTGTGTCCGGTGTTATTACAATCAGTTGCGTGAAATATAAATTGGCACAAACTGGCACAAACCCCTGTTTTGGGCAAAAGTTTGGCACAAAACTGGTACAAGATTCGCTGCCCAGGGGGCCCTGTCGAGTTCGTTCCTGCTTCGTCAGGCGCGTTTCTCGCACCCGCCCATACCATGACGAAGGGCAAGGCGAGAAACGCGCTCAAATTGATTTATTCCAACACACCTACGATGATGCTACGACTGAGAAGCTCGCCAACCTTTTCCGCCTCCGCATAAGTCGCCTTATATTCATCATCGCTTGCAGCCGCTTCCTGGGTTTTTCCGAAGCTCGTCCAGTCAGCGTAGCGTATCGCTACAATCCACTGGCCTGTAAACGGTCCTGAATAAGCAAATCCCACGCGCATGTATTCGGCGCCAAGTCGTTCGATGATGGGCTTCATTTTCCCCGCTATGCGCATTATATCTTCGCGGCTGCCTTTCCAACGAGATAGAGCGGTGATTGCCATTGTCTTCCCTCCAGATTTGAGTTCACAGACTAGGGGAACAGTGACCCGTAAGAACAAGACCACTGCGGCCGTGCCATTCCTAAATTTGCGCCTAATGTTTCTCTAATCCCGGGGTTATCATGGAATTAAGGTTCATGTCAGCACTTGTTCTTCTCAGCAGCCAGCCTGCCTGGCCAAGCGCCCACGGCTCCGTCTACTACCGACGTTCTTGGCGACTGCTAATCAGTGCCGCCATTGTGGTTCTGTTGCTTTCCTGTGTGTTCGCGAATTCAGCGTGGGCTGGTGAAAAGACGGATGCCGCTCTCCGCTATTTCATGCTGGGCCAGGAATCCTACGCCAAAGGACAGTACCAGAAAGCCATCGGGTATTTTGAAAAGACCCAGGACATCCACCTAGAAGTGTTCGGAGAAAAGCATCCGCACGTCGTCACCGGCTACAACCATCTGGGCGTGTCATGGAACGCCTTAGGCAACTACCAGAAAGCCATCGGGTATTTCGAAAAGGCCCTGGCCATCAACCGGGAAATACTCGGGGAAAAGCATCCCGACACCGCCCGTGACTACAACAACCTGGGCGCAACATGGAACGCCTTGGGACAATTCCGGAAGGCTATCGGGTATTTCGAAAAGGCCCTGACCATCAACCGGGATATACTCGGGGAAAAGCATCCCGACACCGCCACCAACTACAATAATCTTGGCGGAGCTTGGAAATCCCTTGGGCAATACCACAAGGCTATCGGGTACTATGAAAAGTCCCTGGCTATTCTTCGCGGAACGTTACCTAAGGGCCATCCCAATATTCGCACCACAGAACGTAATTTGGCAGAAGCGAACAAACAGCTGCGAAGATCAACCTGATCCATTGGCGCTGGCGGTGCGGACAAGAGACTTCCTGATCGCCCTGCTGCGGGAATCGCCACAAATCGATCTGGTGGACGTGGGGCGGGGCAAGTATTTCCGAATTGTTGCCATAGTGATCGCCCATGGCGTGGACGTGGGCAAGGTGATGATCGACAAGGGCTAGGCGCGACCGAACAGCGGCGGAAAACGGGAGGCGTGGTGCTCGGATTAAAGCGGTAGGAAAAAGGGAGGGGGTATCATGACGGTGGAAGACAGGCTCAATGAGATATTGGCACTGGACCGCAAGGAACGTGAAACTGCCCTATTGGGATTTGCGGAGGAGTTGGGTTGTGCCCCCATGCGAATCTACGGGGAAAAGGGTGACCTATGGAAAGACGGAGAGGGTGAACTAGTTAGAGAAGACGTGGTAATCTGGAGAATTCAGGAGGCAGCTAAGGGCGACCGGGAGGCTGCTAGTGGAAAGCAGGCAAGAAAATGGTGGCGGTGGGGACGATCATAGCGGTAGTTGGATTGGCTATTACAGTTGTTCTGCGAGTGCTCGCATTGATCCTCGGCAGCTACCAGAGAGGGGGAACCATGAAAACATGGCT
>CBDUSX010000075.1:0-11475 GCA_965369935.1 uncultured bacterium | reverse complement strand
TCCATCAACCACTTGCCCAGCCCCCGCCCGCGGTGGCTTTCCAGGATGAACACGTCTTTCAGATAGCCTAGGGTGGTGTAATCAGTAACCACGCGGGCGAAGCCGATCTGCGCGCCGTCTTCGAATACACCGAAACATAGGGAGTGTTCGATAAATTTCCGCACCATCTCCAGGGAAATGCCCTTGCACCAATAGGAATTGGACAGATATTCATGGATCACCTCGGAATCCATCTTCGCCCGCTCGGTGGTGATCAGAAAGCCGTCCTTTCGGTACTCCTCGGCCATGTTTGTGCTCCAACGGGTTGAGTTCTGCCCGCAACCTTGGGAAGCTGTCTGTCTTTCCGGTTTTTGTTCCGGGTTCTGATATCCGCATAGTCTGCCCGAATGCCGGGTGGCGCCGCAACGGGGAAAACCAGCCATGGACTTTGACCTCAAGATCACAGGCGGCACGATCGTGGATGGTTCCGGAGAACCGGGCTACCGGGGGGACGTGGGCATCCGCGGCGGGAAAATCGCCGCCCTGGGCGAGGCCAAGGGCGGCGCCCGCGAAACCATCGAGGCCGACGGCATGGTGGTGGCCCCCGGATTCGTGGACGTGCACACCCACTATGACGCGCAACTGCTTTGGGACCGCATGCTCACCATCTCCCCCTGGCACGGGGTGACCACCGTGGTGATGGGCAACTGCGGGTTCACCGTGGCCCCCACCCGGCGGGAGCACCGGGAGATCGTCATGCAGACCCTGGAGAAGGTGGAGGGCATGAGCATCGAGGCCCTGCGCGCCGGCATGGGCGAGGACTGGGGCTTCGAAACCTTCCCGGAATACCTGGACGCCGTGGAGCGCCGCGGCACGGCCATCAACGTGGCGGCCCTGGTGGGGCACACGGCGGTGCGCGTCAACGTGATGGGCGCCGACGCCACCGAGCGCGCGGCCACCACGGAGGAAATCGCCGCCATGCGCGCCATCGTGGGGGAAGCCATCGCGGCCGGGGCCGTGGGCTTTTCCACCTCCGCCTCCAGGACCCACGTCGGCTATCAGGGAAAGCCGGTGCCCAGCCGCCTGGCGGAATTCGAGGAGGTGTGCGCCCTGGCCGGCGCCATGAAGGAGCAAGGGCGGGGCATCTTCCAGGCCACCGTGGGCCCGGCCCTGTTTCTGGACGAGTTCGCCGAGTTGTACCGCGAGGTGGGCCGGCCCATCACCTGGACGGCCCTGTTGAGCGGGTTCCTGGGGCCGGGCGCCCACCGGGAGCAGTTGGAAAAGTCCCAGGCCCTGCGCGCGGAAGGGCTGGACATCGTGCCCCAGGTGGCCTGCCGCCCCATCAATTTCGACTTCACCTTCAAGGACCCGTTCCTGTTCGAGGCCATGAGCATGTTCAACCCGGTGTCCCGGGCGGACCTGGAAGGCAAGATGAAAATCTATGCCGATCCCGCCTTCCGGAATCAGTTTCGCGAACGGCTGGGCCCCGGCTCGCGCAGCGCCCTGGTGGGTTGGACGGAACGGGCGGTGATCTCCCACTATCCGCCGGAGCCCGAGTTGGTGGAGCGCCTCCTGGGCGAGGTGGCCCGGGAGCGGGGGGTGGATGCGCTGGAGCTGGCCCTGGACTTCGCCGGCAACACCCGGCTGGAGGCGCGCTTCCGGACCCCGGTGGTGAATTTCGACGAGGACGAGGTGGAGGAATTGCTGAAAGCCTCCGGCACCGTGGTGGCCCTTTCCGATGCGGGCGCGCACGCCAGCCAGCTTTGCGACGCCTGCTACGCCACCCACCTGCTGGGCCACTGGGTGCGGGAGAAGGGCACCTTCACCGTCGAGGAGGCGGTGCACAAGCTGACGCGCCAGCCCGCCGATCTGTTCGGCATCACCGACCGCGGCTCGCTGGCAAAGGGGATGCCCGCGGACGTGGTGGTGTTCGATGCGGCCAAAGTGGGCGCCTCCAAGCTGCGCCGGGTGAATGACCTGCCGGCCAATGCGGACCGGCTGGTGGCCGATGCCACCGGCGTGGAACTGGTGATGGTCAACGGCACGCCCCTGCGGCGGCAAAACCGGGACCTGCTCGACGCGGAAGGCCCCCTGCCCGGCAGGCTGCTGCGGAGCGGGGCGGCCAACGGCGCACCCGCCACGGGCTGAATCACCCGCCCGGCGGATTGTCGCCGAGCCGAATAATTATCGCATTGCGGAAATCGCCGGAATCGTAAAATAGCCGCGGAGCCGGGCTCAACGGGTGCGGGGCACGCGCTGCTCCACATTGGCGATGGCAGGGTCTATCCGCCCGGTCCACAGGGGCGAGACAGTGTAAATCAGGACAATGGACAGGGCCATCTCCCCGTAAACCGGCGTAAACACCCCCACCATCCACAGGGCCATGAAGACCCACATTATCAGTGGGTGGCGGCCCATCAACCTGCCCATGTGCAGGTAGCGCACCGGATACAGGTTCATGACCACGACCCCGAGGCCCATCACCGCCGCGGCGAACAGGATGATGCTCTCGGTAAACTGCGGATAAACCTGAGAGACGGAATTGGCTACTTCTATGGCCCCCATGGTCATGATGGCTGCCGCGGGCACGGGCATGCCCTTGAAAAATCCCGGCACCGGAGACTTGTCCAGGGTGAAGTAGATCAGGCGCGCGCCGCCCGCCAGGAAATACACCAGCGCCACCAGGGCCGCCGGGTGGTTGGGGTCCAGCTCGGATATCACCAGATAATATACGACCGCCGGAGCGATGCAGAAGCTCACCAGATCGGAAATATCGTCCAGCAGCGCCCCAAAAGGAATGCGCGGCTGCTTGGCGGCCGTGGGCAGGGGCTCGGTCAGCCCCAGCCGCCGCGCCAAGGTGCCGTCCAGCCGGTCGAAAAATGCCGCGGCCAGCAGGATGAACAGGGCCTCCTTGATCCGTCCGTAGCTGGCAAAAACCATGGCCGTCACCCCCAACACCCCGTTCATCAGGGTCAGGGAGTTGGGCAGGATGGAGAGGATGCGCCGCCGCAGCAGCTCGTTGTTCTCGCAGATGTCGTCCAGGGCCAGCATGCCGTACTTGCGGATGTAGATTGTGATGGAGACGATGTTGATTATCAGGAACAGCATTTCCAGCACGAACCACGCGCGCAGGGGAAGCTGATCCAGCCAGCTCAGGCCCCGGTACAGCCAGTCCCACCCTTCCGCCGGCAGGTAAAACGCATAGGCATAGATCAGCACCGCCATGGGCGAGAATACCAGGGTGCGCAGCCGGGTCAACTGGTAGGATTCCACCATCTGCTCGTCTTTCACCGCGAAGCTGCGCAGGAACTGCGCGATCTGGTCGCGCATCAGCACCAGCACCCCGATGGCCAGCACGAACAGGGCGTGCAGCAGTTGCTGGCGCGAGGCCAGGGAGGGGTCCAGGCTTTCCAGCCGGTTGAAGCGCCACAGCATGCCCGCCCCCAGCACCGGAAAAATAATGGACAGCACAATGCGGTCCATCATGCGGTCCGCCAGAGGGCCGAGGCGGGACTTGGGGATGTAGCGCTCGGCGAACCAGCCGTCTATCCAGTCGAAGGCCATGGCCATGGTCAGGCAGGCCACGCCCAGCAGGTATGCCAGCGGGTTGTGGTTGAACATCACCCACAGGGCGCAAATGAACGCCCCGAACACCAGCGGCGGCCGCCCGAAAGTCAGCAACGCGGCGCAATTGGCGGGAAGATTCTGCAAGCGGTCCATCGGCACCCTTTTTTTCAACCTTCTTACTTTTACCAATCGTCTTCAATCACCCGCCGCGCCACCCGGCAGGGCGGAGGGAGCACGCGTCCGGTCAACCGGGGCGGCGCCCGGTCAAGCACGGCCATTCTGCTGCCCGTAATTCCAACAAATTACACCTTTCCTGACAGGGAGGCAATTGGGGGTGCCTCCTGATAGTGTCCTAATTTGAGGGTGAAGGAGAATGCATAATTAACTTTCATTGTCAAGTAGATAATTCAAAATTGGATGTAGTAAATATTTGATGTGTCAAATGGATTTGCACACGAGAATTTAACCATGGAAAGGGAAAATCATGGCGGAATTTCAAATCGGCGATATTGTTTCAGTTCCCTGCAAAATCAGTTCCGGCGCATTTTCGGGGGAAAAGTTCATCACACTTGAATCAGCCCAAGAAATAATCACTGGTTTTGTTAGTGAAAAACTACTAGATAAAATTGAGGGGGACGATTGGTATGTTTTCGGAGTTGTTCAAGATATAAAGGAGGGAAAGGTAAATGTGTGGATTGAGGGGTCTTTTTTCAATACTACAGGTTTAACAAAATTTGATATTGATTGGGCTAATAATTATATAAAACAAACATAAAGACCCGCCATGGTGTTATCCCAAGCACAAATAATAGAAAATATTGATAGTGGAAAAATAGTATTCACCCCTCAAATTGAGGACAGTCAAATTGGCCCAACCTCAATTGATCTTAGATTGGGCTACATTTTCTTAAAAATCCAAGACATGGAGAATCTAACATTATCTATCGCAACTGGAATACCAGAAGGTTTGTGGATCGAACAAGAATTAAAGGAATCGGACGTATTTGGAAAGCCGGAGCGGTATGATTTATATAGTGGGGAATTTGTTGTAGCGAGAACATTAGAAGTAGTGAAAATTCCCACCCATCTAGTCGCTTTTGTAGAAGGGCGTAGCACTTATGCGCGTATGGGGGTTTCAATGCATCAAGCCGCGCCATGGATTCATCCAGGATTTAACAACGACATCAAATTAGAAATTATGAACAACGGTCCCGCAACAATTGCGCTGACACCAAGAATAGAAAGACCCTGCCAATTAACATTTTTTGAACTAACAAGTGAAATTCCAGAAGAAAAAGCCTATGGTTCTCGTCTAACTGATAAATACCAAATGAAAAAATCATAATAAATCATCAACCCTCCAAAATTCATTCGTAACTCCTGCTTCCATCGCCGGAGTAACCCGCAAGCTCTGGTGAATCCTGCAAAAGTTGTAATATGCAAAATGCAGCGCCACAGCGGCTTTCAGATTTTCCAGCTTCTTTGAAAAGGCATTGGTCAATCTGGTCAGCCGTCTCATGCTCATTCGCATCGTGAGGTTTTGCTTCCCCACGCAAAAAAAAACCCCACGAGCCGGAACCCGTGGGGGCTGTACGGATATACCGCACAGGACTTAACTTATTTTAAGCAGGATCGGTTCCAATGTGCAAGACCTGTCTTCTGCCAATTACGTCAACTCATTGACAAGGCTGTCAACATTTCATAGATGACCAGCAAAGCTGGCATCTATAGCTGGCGAATATCCTCGTTCATCCGTGTATCCGGCAAGATCTGTAATACGAATTCCGCCGCCTCCCCCTATTCCTGCACCACCTCGATCAGCACGTCGAGGGGGGGTTCGGCCAGCCCCTTGGGGTGGAGGAAAAACACCGTGGTGCCCCGCGAGCCGGGGCGGGGGGCGGCGTCCAGAATCTGGAAGCCCTGCTCCCGCAGGTGCGTGAAAGCAGCCTGGATGTCCCGCACGCGGAAGCCCACGTGGTTCAGCCCGCCCTTGCCGCCGTTGCGGTCGATGGCTTTTTGCACCGGCGAGTCCTTGCTGAGCGGCTCGATCAGCTGGATCAGGTTGGGCCCCTCCCCGATCCGCAGCAGGGCCTCGCAGACCTGATCCTTGCCGCCGATGGTCTCCCGGTGAATTTCCCGGAAGCCCAGCTTGGCGTAGGCGGCCACTTGCGCGTCCAGGGTCCCCCCCGGCACGGCGATGGCGACGTGATCCACGAACAGGAATCCCGGCAGCTCGTCAATCACGCTGGCGAATTCCCCGGCTTCCGCGGCTTTTTCCGGCGGCATGGCGCTTCCTTATGTTGTCTGGGGCGGTTTGTGTGGGGTGGTGGCCGGGCTTTGCGGTTTCGCGGCGCATCAGCGCAGGGTGACCCAGATGGCGCCCTGGCCGCCGTGGCGGGGTGGCGCCCAGCCGAAGGATTTGGCGAAGCGCTCCCCGTTGCGCTCCAGCCAGTGATAGACCGCATCCCGCAGCACCGGCCCCTGCTCCCCGGATCTGAGGCCCTTGCCCGTGATGATGAGCACGTGCCGCAGATGGCGGTGGTAGGAGGTGAGCAGGAAGCCCTGCACCATGCGGATCGCTTCCTCCTGGGTTTTTCCGTGCAGGTCCAGCTCGGCGTCCGGCTCCCGGTCGGTGCGCACTTGGCGGGGCGGGGCCTTCCGTTTGGGCGGGGCGGGCGCTCCGGCGAACTTTTGCGCCGGGTCGAAATCGCTGTCATCCAGCACCGCGTCCAGCAGGTCGCCGTCACCGGCCTCCATGCGGAAGGTGGTGGCGGCGGGCTTTCCGCCGCTTTTCCGTGCGCCCTTGCGGCTGCCGGTGGCGGGCGCCTGTTCCGGCGCGGCGGCGCTCGCTTTGTCTTTTTCGGTGCCTCTCTCGTTGATTTTCTCGGCGGTGCCGTTATGGGCGCCGTCCTGTTGCCTGGCCGCCGGCTTCCCCGGAGCCTTCGCCGCTCCCGGTGGAGCTTTCCCGGCCTCGGGCTCGGCGGGTGGGGGCTCTTCGGAGGACTGGCCGTTGGCCAGGGGCTTCACGCCCATCCGCTCCATGGTGGAAAGAAACTGCTCCGCGTCATCCTGCTCCGCGGCGAACTGCACGGCCTGGAATTTCTCCAGGCGCTCCGGGGCTTCCCCGTCGCGCGGATAGCCACGCACGCCCATGTCCCGCATGGCCTCCAGGAAAGCCACGTCCTGGCCGTCCAGTTCTCCCGAGCGCTGGAAGGGCGCGGGCTGATGGGTGGACTGCACCCGCGTCACCGAGCCCTGCCGCTTGAGGGCCTGGGTCTGCTTCTTCTTGCGCCGTTTCTGGGTTTCCCCGTAGAGCCGCCGCCTCGCCATGGCGCTTACCTCCCCGCTGCCGGCCCTTTGCCTCCCCGCTTATGCGCATGCGGGCACGGCCGGGCCATGGGGACGATTCTCGATCCCCCGCGCGAAAAAATCAACGCGGGCGGAAAATCACGCTTCGAAATCCAGGCTGATGTCAATGGCCGGGGCGGAGTGGGTGATGGCCCCGGAGGAGATGAGGTCCACTCCCGTGGCGGCGATTTCCGCCACCCTGGCCAGGGTGACGTTGCCGGAGGCTTCGGTGAGCACGCCTGGGGGCGCCAGTTCCACCACGGAGCGCATGTCTTCCAGGGACATGTTGTCCAGCAGCAGCAGGCCGGCCCCGGCGGAAATGGCTTCCCGCGCCTGATCCACCGATTCCACCTCGATCTGAATTTTCACGGTGTGGGGCATCAGCTTGCGCGCGCGGGCCACTGCGTCTTTCAGGGAAATCCCGGCGCGGGCCAGCACGGCCAGATGGTTGTCCTTCACCAGCACCCCGTCGGACAGGCCGAAGCGGTGGTTGACCCCGCCCCCCACGGTGACGGCGTATTTTTCCAGGGCCCGCAGGCCGGGGGTGGTCTTGCGGGTGTCTATGATTCTGGCCTGGGCGCCGCCCTCGCGCGCGCGGGCCACCAGCGCGGCGGTGGCCGTGGCCACCCCGGAGAGGCGCTGCAGAAAATTCAGGGCGATGCGCTCCGCGCGCAGCAGCCGCCGGGCCTCTCCCTCCACGGTGGCGACGACCTTGCCTACCGGCGGGCGCTCTCCGTCCTGCACCAGCGCCTGCCAGCGCGCCTCCGGGTCGGCCTGGCGGAACACCTCCCCGGCCAGGGCCAGCCCGCACACGACCCCCTCCTGCTTGAACAGCACCCCCAGCTTGGCGGGTACGCCCTCGGGCAGGAAGGCCTCACTGGTCAGGTCTCCCCAGGGCGAATCCTCGGCGAGGGCTTCCCTGGCGGCGATTTCGATGATTGCGGTGGTGAGCATGGGCCGATCCGGAGCGCAAGCGGTCAGTCGCGGGGGACGGCCATCATCCGCTCCAGGGCCTGCCGGGCGCCGGCGGCGACGTCCGCGGGCACGTTTATCTCGAACACGTCCTCCTCCAGGGCCCGCAGCACGTGGGGCAGGGCGGTGACTTTCATGTAGGGGCAGTGCAGGCGGCAGCCGATGCAGCCGTCGGCCATGATGAATTCCTTATGCGGATAGGCCTGTTTCATCTGATGGATGACGCCGATTTCCGTGGCCACCAGGAAGGTTTTCGTTTCCGGGTAGTGGCCCACCCGCTCCACCATCGCCGCCGTGGAACAGATTTCATCGGCCATGGCCAGGATGTCCTCCCGGCATTCCGGATGGGCGATCACCACCGAGTCGGGATTCTGCCCGAGGGTCTTCTTCACGTCGGCGCCGCGCAGCACGTCGTGGGTGGGGCAGGCGCCGTCGTATATGACGAACTCCTTCTCCGGCACCTGGCGCGCCACCCACTGCCCCAGATTGCGGTCGGGGGTGAACAGAATCTTGTCCGTGGGCAGGCTGCGCGCCACGGAGACGGCATTGGCCGAGGTGCAGCAGATGTGGCTGAGCGCCTTCACTTCGGCGGAGGAATTGATGTAGGTCATCACCGTGTGCTCCGGATAGCGCTCCATCCAGTCCTCCAGGCTTTCCGGCGAAATGCTGTCGGCCAGGGAGCAGCCGGCGGCCAGGTGGGGCAGGAAGACCCGCTTGTCCGGATTGAGCACCTTGGCCGCTTCCGCCATGAAGTGCACCCCGCAGAAGATGATCCGCTCCGCGCCTGTCTTTTGCGCTTCCAGGGACAGGCCCAGGGAATCCCCCACGAAATCCGCCACGTCCTGCACCTCGGGCAGTTGGTAATTATGGGCCAGGATGACCGCGTTCCGCTCCTTCGCCAGCCTGCGGATGTCCCTGCTGTATCCGGCGGTCTCCGCCGCTTCCGCGCCGGGCCACAGGGCCGGCGGCCGGGCGGCCGGGGGAGTTCCCCCCTCAGCGTGCGATGGTTTCATTTGCGTACTCCTTGATTCTCGCGTTCGCGTCCGGCTTCACGTTACCCGTGCCGGAAGGGAAGATTCGCCAGAATTCCTTCTTGATCAGGCTGGTGATGGTGCCGCTCTTGGAAAACCCGTGGTAGGAGGCCAGCGCCTCCAGCATGCTGATGTCCGGGTCGCTGGCGGAATAGGTGCGCACTCTTTTTTTCATAAGTCTTTCTTCATTATTCGATGGTCTCTGTGTTCCCCGCCTCGGAACGTCCTCATCCAATCGGAGCTATATAAATTATTATTAAACTTTTATTAATCTTTACATAATTCTTATATAAGATTTCCCGGTTGGCAAGCAAAAAATGAGGGTGGTTCAGGGCCACGCCGCCGTGCTTCGATACGGTGGCCTCGATGCGGTGGGACGCGGGCGGGAAAGCCGCGCTTTTTTTTGGGCAGGCGGTTGATCTTTTGCCGGGTTCCCGACATATACTCAATCCATGGACACCGGCCCGGAATAACGGCGAAATCCGCCCGCGGACGGGTGCGCCCCCGCCGCACCGGCGGAATTGTTTACCACTAGCGAACACCAGCAAGGATCACCCATGACCAGCAAGGCAATCTCGTCCAAGGACATGCCCCGCTTCGCGGCCCATGCCATCCGGTTTTTGGCGATGGACAGCGTGCAGAAAGCCAATTCCGGCCATCCCGGCATGCCCATGGGCATGGCGGACATCGCCACGGTGGTGTGGAGCAAAGTGATGAGATACAACCCGGCCAATCCGGACTGGTTCAACCGGGACCGGTTCGTGATGTCCAACGGGCACGGCTCCATGCTCCTATACAGCCTGCTCCACCTGACCGGCTACGGCCTGCCCATCAGCGAGCTGCAGAAATTCCGCCAGTTGAACAGCAAAACCCCGGGCCATCCGGAAGCCGGCCACACCAAGGGCGTGGAAGTGACCACCGGCCCCCTGGGGCAGGGCATTTCCAATGCGGTGGGATTTGCCCTGGCGGAGCGCTGGCTGGCCGCGCGCTTCAACAAGCCCCGCCACGAGGTGATCGACCATTTCACCTACGTCTTCACCGGGGATGGCTGCCTGATGGAAGGGATCTCCCACGAGTCGTGCAGCCTGGCGGGTCATCTGGGGCTGGGCAAGCTGATCGCGTTCTACGACGACAACCACATCAGTATCGACGGCGACACGAAGCTGTCCTACTCCGACGACGCCACGGGCCGTTTCGCCGCCTACGGCTGGCATGTACAGAAGGTGAACGGCCATGACCAGGCCGCCATCGCCAAGGCCATTGACAAGGCGCGCAAGGAAACCAAACGCCCCTCCCTGATCGCCTGCCGCACGGTGATCGGCTGGGGTTCGCCCAATTTGGCCGGCTCCCACGCCACCCACGGCTCGCCCCTGGGAGTGGAGGAAATCGCCGCCACCCGCAAGGCGCTGGGCTGGCCCTGGGGGCCGTTCGAGGTGCCGGCTTCGGTGCTGAAATACTGGCGGAGCGCCCTGGTGCGGGGCAAGAAGGCGGAGGCGGACTGGAAGAAGAAGCTCGGCGCCTACCGCAGGGCCTTTCCCAAGGAAGGCGCGGAACTGGAACGGATCAGCGCGGGCAGGCCCTCCCGGGCCTGGCAGGCGCCCCTGACCAAGCTGCTCAAGTCCCTGCTCAAGGAGGCCCCGGCCTCCGAAGCCACCCGGGTGGCTTCCGGGCTGACCCTGGAAGCGGTGGGGATGGCCCACCCGGACCTGCTCGGCGGCTCGGCGGACCTGACCCCCTCCAACAACACGCGCGTGAAAGCGTACAAGGACATCGCGCCGGGCAAGTTCGGCGGCAAGTACATCCGCTACGGAGTGCGGGAACACGGCATGGCCGCCATCATGAACGGGCTGGCCCGCCACGGCGGGGTGGTGCCCTACTCGGGCACCTTCGCCGTGTTCAGCGACTACCTGCGCCCGGCCATGCGGCTGGCCGCCATCATGAACACGCAGGTGATCTACGTGCTCACCCACGACAGCATCGGCCTGGGCGAGGACGGCCCCACCCACCAGCCGGTGGAGCACTACGCGGCCTGCCGCGCCATCCCCAATCTGCACGTCTACCGCCCGTGCGACATCCGGGAGACGGTGGAATGCTGGGAGGCCGCGCTGAAGCGCACCGGCGGCCCGGCGGCCCTGCTGCTGACGCGTCAGAAGCTGCCCACCTTCCCCGGCACGGGCAAGGGCGGCGTGGCCAAGGGCGGCTACGTGCTGGCCGACGCGCCCAAGGGCCTGACCCTGAAGGTGCTGCTGCTGGGCACGGGCTCCGAGGTGCATCTGGCCATGGAAGCCCGCGACGCCCTGGCCAAACAGAAAATCGGGGCGCGGGTGATCAGCCTGCCCTGCTGGGAGGCCTTCGAGGCCCAGCCCCAGGCCTACCGGGACAAGGTCATTCCGCCGCGGGTCACCGCCCGGGTGGGCGTGGAGGCCGGCATCGCCCAGGGTTGGGAGCGCTACGTGGGGGACAAAGGCGTGATGGTGTGCATGAAGGGCTTCGGCGGCTCGGCGCCCTACGACAAGCTCTACCAGCACTTCGGCATCACCTCCGCCGCGGTGGCGAAGGCGGCCAAGAGCGCAATGAA
>CBDUSX010000074.1:0-11498 GCA_965369935.1 uncultured bacterium | reverse complement strand
TCGAGTCAGGCAGATTCCGGTTCGGCGTATAGAGCGTGGATGCAGTGCAAATGAAGGAAGCGGACGGATGGCGAATCAAGGCTGAGAAGAGGCGGCGAAACCCGGAGCGGGGCGGCATGCGTGCGGGCCCCATGGAAAGGAAAGAGCAAAGGAAGTGGCAAAGTAAAGGGCTGTTCAAGGAACGGAACGGGCCCAACCCAGGGAAGGCACTTTCGATGCAGTTGATGCAATGGAGGCGGATGCTGCGGAGGGCCCCAGGCGCAAAGCCCTTCTCCGGGCTTCCCCCATGGGCGGGGACGATCAACCAACGGCAATACAGGCAACGCGTGGCCGCCGGCTTCGGCGTCCCGTTGCCACCAGGAGGAGGAATTCAGGGATGAAGACGCTCGCCGAAATGTTGCGGAACCGGATCCGGGAAATGGGGTTCGATGACATCAAGGAATGCGCGCGCCAGTTCGAGGTACCCTATGAGCTGCTGCGCAAGGTGATTTCCGACGGTCATCTTCCCAAGGACAAGACGCTTCTGTTCTATGCGGAAAAGTTCGGGCTGAATGCGGCCGACCTGATCGCAGTGGTGTACAGGCAGCGCGCGCCCGAGCATTTGCAGTATCTGTTCGACGGGTCTTCGGGACTCACGCCGGCGCCTGTTTCCGAGACCACCCGGCAGGCCCCGGTGTTGGGGCGTGCGGCGTGCGGCGAGTGGCTGGAATCCTACCAGGTGGAGCCGGACGCCTACGAGCCGGTGGAATTGGGAGATGCGGATGCGTTTTTCGTGACCGCGGAAGGGGAAAGCATGATCGGTGGAAACATCCCCCCGGGGGCTTATCTGCTGGTCTCTCCCGCGGCGCGGGTCAGCAACGGCGACATCGTGCTGGCCCGGCGCGGGGAGGAAGAGTTTACGGTCAAGACTTATTTCAAGCAGGCCGGCGGCGCCACCATTCTCCAGCCCATGAACCCGGCCTACGAGCCCATCGTGGCGGGACCGGAGGAGCAGTTGCTGGTCATGCGTATTACCGAAATCCGCATTAAGATATAGCGCGCCGGCAAAAAAATGCCTCTCGCGGCCATTGGGCGCGGCTCTGTTGAATCCGTTCAATTCCGGCAGGGGCCCCGCCCCTGCGCCCCATCAAGCCATCCGCCGTGCGCCGTCCTTCAGGCTCCGTCCGTTCCGCGGCCCGCCCGCTCTCCACGGTGTGTTTGGCGACCGCGGTGGGGGCTCCTCCCAGCGGCGCGCGCCCGAAGTTTTCCCGAGTCCATAGTTCCGCCAATTTATCGCTTGAATTTTTGCGGATTTTCGTGAAAGGTATTGGGAAGGATTGTTATCCGCTCCGGCGGTTTAACACCGGCCCGGGAAAAGGGTTTTTCCCGTATGTATCGAGGCAATGATGCCGAATCTGCTGCAGTTCGACCCCGCCCAAATAATTGGATTCATAGTCGTTTTCACCCGCATAGTGGGAATCATGACCGTTGCGCCGATCCTCGGCGACAGCAACATTCCCGTGCAGATTAAGGTCGCGTTCGCCTTCATTCTATCCCTGGTATTTTTCCCGGTGGTCGCCGCGCCGAATCTCGGGGCGAACCCGGATCTTGGCCGCGTGGCCTTCGTTGTCTCCACCGAATTCGGGATCGGCCTGCTGATGGGTTTCGCCGTCCGGGTGATGTTCACGGGCGTGAGCCTTGCAGGGGAAGTGGCGGGGTTTCAGATGGGCATCGGCGTGGCCAATATATTCGACCCGGGGTCCCAGCAGCAGGTCTCCCTGGTGGGTCAGATACAGATGATCTTCGCTCTGCTGCTCTTCGCCGCCCTGGACGGGCATCACCTGCTGATCAAGTCCCTGGTGGAGAGCTACGATTTGATCGCTCCCGGGGCTTTGGCGCTGAGCGAGCAGGGCATGCGCTTCATGGTGGACCGCGTAGGCAAAATTTTCCTGGTGGGCCTGCAGGTCGGGGCGCCGTTGATCGTGGCGTTGCTGGCGGCCAATTTCAGCATGGGCCTGATCGCGCGCTCGGTGCCCCAATTGAACGTGATCGTGGTGGGCTTTCCTTTCACGATCGGGCTGGGCCTGCTCTTTATGATTGCCGGTTTTCCCTTTTTTATCAGGGCGATGGTGATCGTGATCGAGCGGATGGACAATGTTCTGATGGCATTGCTCAAGACACTGGCATAGCAACGGCGGAGCCATGGCGGAAGGTGAAGGTCAAGCTCAAGAGAAAACCGAGGCGCCAACCGTAAAGAAGCGCGAGGACGCCCGCAAGGAAGGCATGGTGGCCACCAGCCGCGAAGTGTCTTCCGCCGCGCTGCTGGGCTCGTTCGCGCTGTATTTCCTGGTGGCGGGCAAATTCAACCTGGACACCATGGAGTCCGTGTGGCACCACGCTTTCGACAATCTGGTGGCGGGCGATCTGGACATCAAGGAGTTGGGGCGGGTTTTCCGTGACGTGGTGATGACCCTGGCGCCCATGATGCTGGGGGTGTTCGGCCTGATTTTCATCGTGGGGCTGCTGGCCTCCTACATTCAGGTCGGCGTGGTATTCAACGCCCTGAAATTTCAGGCCAATCGCATCAATCCGATCAACGGCTTCAAGCGCATTTTTTCTTCCGTGGGGCTGGCAGAATTCCTGAAATCTCTCTTCAAAATGGGGGTGATCGGCTACATCACCTATTATTCCTACCAGCAGGAAATCCAGCCCATGCTGCGGCTGTCCTCGCTGCCCGTAGAGGGCATCTTCCAGTTCAGCTTTTCCCTGCTGGGGGTGCTGTTCGGTAGAGTCGCTCTGGCGCTGGTTATCCTGGCGGTGTTCGACTACCTGTTCCAGCGCTGGAATCTGGAGCAAAGACTGAAGATGACCCGGCAGGAAGTGAAAGACGAACTTAAGCAGACAGAAGGGGACCCGCAGCTACGCGCAAGGGTACGACAAGTGCAAAGAGATGTGTCACGGGCCCGGATGATGCAAAATGTGCCTAAGGCCGATGTCGTCGTCACGAACCCGACCCACTACGCCGTGGCCCTGATGTACGACCGCGAGGCGATGACCGCCCCGCAGCTGGTGGCCAAAGGCATGGGCTACATCGCCCAGCGAATCCGTGAAATTGCCGAGGAAAACGAGGTGCCGATCGTGGAAAATCCGCCCGTGGCCAGGGAATTGTATGCCCGGGTGGAGATCGGGGGCGAAGTTCCGGAGGAATTTTTCAAGGTGGTGGCGGAAATTCTTGCCTATGTCTACCGCCTCAAGGGGCAAAGCATCGAGCCTTCGGTCAATTGAGCCCGCCGGCTATGGCGCCGGCAGCCGTTGTCCATTGTTCCTCATCCAACAATTGCAGGGTTTGAACAACCGATCCGTACGAGCGCAAGATGGCAACTGATACAGCCGGAATATCGCTGCTGAGGGTTGGCCGCAGCACCGACTTCATGCTGGCCATCGGGGTGGTCAGCATCATCTTGGTGCTGGTGCTGCCCGTCGCGCCGATTCTGCTGGACCTGCTGCTGACCACCAGCATCGCCTTGGCGGTGCTGATTCTGTTCGTCTCGTTGTTCACCAAGGCGCCGCTGGATTTTTCGGCGTTTCCGACCATTCTGCTTATTTCGACCCTGTTTCGGCTCTCCCTCAACGTCGCCACCACCCGGCTCATTCTGGTGAACGGCAACCAGGGGCTGAACGCGGCGGGGAACGTGATCAAATCCTTCGGCGACTTCGTGGTCGGCGGAAACTTCGTGGTGGGGATCATCATCTTCCTGATCCTGGTGGTCATCAACTTCGTCGTGATCACCAAGGGTGCGGGGCGTATCGCGGAAGTGGCCGCCCGCTTTACCCTGGATGCCATGCCCGGAAAGCAGATGGCCATAGACGCCGATCTCAACGCCGGCATCATCGAGGACACGGAAGCCAAGTCCCGCCGTATGAGAATCCAGCAGGAGGCCGATTTCTACGGGGCCATGGACGGCGCGAGCAAGTTCGTGCGGGGGGATGCCATCGCCGGCCTGATCATCACCGGGGTGAACATCATCGGCGGCCTGATCATCGGGGTGTTCCAGTTCGGCATGGACCTGGAGACCGCCCTGGCCACATACACCGTGCTGACCGTCGGGGACGGCCTGGTGGCCCAGATTCCGGCCCTGATCGTCTCCATGGCCGCGGGTATCGCGGTCACCAAAACCTCCGGGGACGAGGCGCTGAGCGAGGACATCAAAAAACAGCTGATGGGCAACCACCGCGCCATGGCCGTGGCCGCCCTGGTGATCCTGATATTCGCCATCATTCCCGGCATGCCCACCTTTCCCCTGATGGTCGTGGCCTCCGCGGTGGGCCTGACGGCCTACGCCAGCTACTCCTCCAAGAATCGCGCGGAGGTTCAGGAGGAGGAGGTCGCCGCCCTGGAGGCCCAGCAGGCCGCCGAGGAGGCGCCGGAAGACATCGAGTCGCTCCTGCCCATTGACCGGCTGGGAATCGAACTGGGTTACGGGCTGATCCCACTGGTGGATGCGGAGCAGGACGGGGAATTGCTGGAGCGCATCAAGTCCATTCGCCGCCAACTGGCCATGGATATGGGCTTCATCGTGCCGCCCATCCACATCAAGGACAATCTGGAGCTGGCTCCGGGCGGGTATTCCATCATCATCAAAGGGGTGGAGGTGGGCCGCGCGGAAGTGCTGCTGGATCATTTGCTGGCCATGAAAACCGGGGACGTGGACGAGGACATACCGGGCATTGACACGATCGAGCCTTCCTTCGGGCTGCCGGCCCTGTGGATTCCGCCCGAGGATCAGGAACGCGCGCAATTCGCCGGATTCACCGTGGTGGACCTGCCCACCGTGCTGGCCACCCACCTGATCGAGGTCATCAAGCGCCACTCCCCGGAGTTCCTGGGCAGGCAGGAGGCCCAGCGCCTGATCGACAATTTTGCCAAAAACGAACCCAAGGTGGTGGAAGAACTGATCCCGAACGTGCTTACTTTGGGCGTGGTGCAAAAGGTGCTGCAGAACCTGCTGCGGGAGCGGGTCTCCATCCGCGACCTGCACACGGTGATGGAAACCCTGGCCGACATGGGCGGGCTCACCAAGGACCCGGACCTGCTCACGGAGTACGTGCGGCAGAACATGGCGCGCACCATCACCCGCCAGTACCAGACGCCCGACGGCACCCTGCCCCTGATCTCCCTGTCCCAGGACTGGGAGGACAAGCTGGCCGCCGCCATCCAGACCACACCCCAGGGCACATACCTGGGGCTGGACCCCGAAATGGCCCAGACAGTCATCCAAAACGTGGAAGGGCAGATGGAGCGCTTTACGGTTTTCAACTATCAGCCTCTGTTGCTCTGCTCGCCTTTGATCAGGCCCCATGTTAAAAAATTGACGGAGCGGTTCATTCCCAACCTGGTGGTGCTTTCCCACAACGAGGTCTCCCACGACGTCCGCATAGAATCCTTGGGATTGGTAGGCTAAAACGCCGGACGCGAGGGAGAGCGTCCGCAAGCAAAGGATCGGTCCAGGAATGCAAATCAAACGATACCGCGCCGCGGATATGCACGAGGCGTTGAGCAAGGTCAAAAAAGACCTGGGCGCGGACGCCATCATTCTTTCCACCCGCCAGGTGCGCGGAGGGGGCGGCACCTTCGGCCTGTTCGGCAAGCCCATGCTGGAGGTCACCGCGGCCCGTGAAGCCCCGGAAGACGAGGGCGGCAACGGCTCCGTGCTGGCCACGCTGCCCAAAGCCGGCCGGAACCTGCTGCTCAGCCATGTCCAGGGCCGCTCCGGGGACGCCTCGGAAAGCGACCTGATGCGCCAGATGCTCTCCAGGAACAAGCTGGAAACCGAGAGCCTGCTGTCGCCCCTGCAGGACGACATCCATGACCTGAAGGAGATCATGCAGTCGGTGGGGGATTCGCAGAAGAACAGCGTGCGCGAGGAGACCGCCCTCCAGCAGATGCGCAGCGACATGTCCGATATGCGGCAACTGCTGCAAACCCTGAGCTCCCAGTCCACCTCGCTGAAGGGCGCGGAATTTTCGGACAATCTGGTGGTGCTCTACCAGCAGTTGAGCTTCAACGGGGTGGAGGAAAAGTTCGCCCGGCGGTTGGTGGAGGAAGCCGGGAAAAGCATCCCGGCCAAGGAAATGGAGGATTTCTCCTACGTCAAAATTTTCCTGGCCCGCATGCTGATGAAAATCATCAACACCACCAACGGCATTCAGGCCGATCCGGATCAGCAGAAAGTGGTGGCGTTGGTCGGCCCCACGGGAGTGGGCAAGACCACCACCGTGGCCAAGCTGGCCTCCGAGCAATTGCTCAAGCACCACAAGCGGGTGGCCCTGATTACCATTGACACCTTCCGCATCGCGGCGGTGGAGCAGCTCAAGGTGTATGCGAAAATCATGGGCGTGCCCGTGACGGTGGTGCAGAGCAAGGCGGAGTTGCGCCAAGCCATAGACAACCACGCCGATGCCGACGTGATCTTCGTTGACACCGGCGGGCGCTCCCAGCGGGACGATCTCCAGATGTCGGAAATCTACAAGCTGTTCGGGGATGCGCAGGGCGTGGACATCCTGCTGACCCTGAGCGCCACCACCAAGGACGCGGACCTGACCGAGATCACCCGCCGTTTCAACGAGATTCCCCTGTCCGGGGTGGTGTTCACCAAGCTGGACGAGAGTTCGACCTTCGGCTCCCTGTTCAATCACGCCATCCGCTTCAAGCATCCCATCGCGTACCTGACGACGGGTCAGAAAGTGCCCGAGGACATCGAAACGGCCACCCGGGAACGAATGGTGGATCTCCTGTTGAACATCACCGAGGCCTGATTTCTTAAGGGCATCGGGAAGGCGGCCGGGAAAGGACACCCGGGCCGTATAGCTGAAACCCACATAGCGCGCCACGCGGCGGATACATGGATCAAGCAACCACCCTGCGCAAGATCGTCAACCACAGGCACGCCGCGGAAGCTCCAGGCCGGACCTTGAACGGCAAGATGCGCGTGATCGCCGTCACCAGCGGCAAGGGCGGGGTGGGCAAGACCAACGTGGTGCTCAACCTGTGCCTGGCCCTGAGCATGCGCAAGCGGCGCGTGCTGCTGCTGGATGCGGACATGGGGCTGGCCAACGTGGACGTGCTGCTGGGGCTGACGCCCAAATTCACCCTGGAACACGTGATGAAGCGGCAGAAGGACGTGCGGGAGGTGATGCTCACCGGCCCCTCCGGCTTCCGCATCCTCCCCTCCGGCTCGGGCATCAGCGAGCTGTCCGAGATGAGCTTCGATCAGCAGATGCACCTGTTCCAGGAACTGAGCAAGATAGACGATGAGTTCGACTACCTGTTTATAGACACCGGCGCGGGCATCTCCTCCAACGTGCTGCGCTTCAACGCCTCGGCCAACGAAATCCTGATCGTCGCCAATCCGGAGCCCACGTCCGTCACGGACGCCTATGCGCTGATGAAGCTCCTGGCCATCAAGTATCACATCCGCGATTTCGGCCTGATCGCCAACTCCGTCAACTCGCGGGCCGAAGGAGAGGGCGTCCACGATACACTGAAAAGCGTTTGCGGCCAGTTCCTCAACGTGAATCTCAATTTCCTGGGCTGGATTCCCTTCGACGCCAACGTTCGCAAGACCGTGCGCCGGCAGAAGCCCCTGCTGGAGCTGTATCCGCAGTCCCCCGCCTCCAAAAGCCTGGAGCAGATCGCCATGCTGCTGGACAGGCGCCCCATCACGCAACCCCCCTCCCCGGCCGGCGCGGACGCCGATGGCGAGCCGGAAAAAGTCTCCAGTTTTTGGGACCGCTTATTGCATTGGAAGAAGATGTAGATGTGTAGAAGCTGTCCCGTGGTGTGCCTTCACGCCGCCGGCGGCTTTCCAATGCGCAAAGATTGTGTCCTCGGCAAAGCTGGAGCAGTGCATGAACAACCCGTATGCCCAGTACGCATATCAGGGGAAGTCCAGGGAAGAGCTGGTGCTGGAATACGCGCCGCTGGTGAAGCAGATCGCCAACCGGCTGGCGGCCCGCCTGCCCGACAATCTGGACAGACAGGACCTGATCCAGGCGGGCATGATCGGATTGCTGGACGCGATTGAAAAGTACGACCCGGGCAAGGAAACCCAGTTCCGCACCTACGCGGAATTCCGCATCCGGGGCGCCATGCTGGACGACCTGCGCGCGACCGACTGGATTCCACGCTCGGTGAGGGAAAACGCCGGCCGGGTGGGCGCCGCCATCAAGCGTCTGCAATCCGAACTGGGCCGGCAGCCCGAGGAGCACGAAATCGCGGACGGGCTTGATATGCCGCTGGCGGAGTATCACCAACTGCTGCTCAAATCCCGGGCCGTGCCCCTGCTCTCTCTGGACGATCTGGGCACCTTCGGCAATGAGGAGAATAGCGGCACGATCTTCGATGTGCTGGAGGACCCGTCCTGCACCGATCCGCTGGATACCCTTTCCCTTTACGACCTACAGGAGAGGCTGAGCGAGGCCATCTCCAACCTGCCGGATAAGGAGCAGTTGCTGCTCTCGCTGTATTACGACGAGGAGTTGAACCTGAAGGAAATCGGCGCGGTGCTGGGCATCACCGAATCCCGTGCCTCGCAAATCCGCACCCAGTCCATCATGCGCCTGCGCGGCGCGTTGAAGGATACCGCCCCCACCGAAGTAATTGACCACCTGCTTGAGCGCCGCAGTCTGTAGACCCGCGAACCGCTGTTCCCTAGCCTGAGTATTTCACAAACGGAGATCGGGGGAAGCAACGCGAGACTCGTAGCGTTGCAGCCCCCCCGAATCCCCCTAACAGGCGGGAGTTGGCCGTTGGGCCAACTCCCGCAACTTGTTGGGGGTGCAGGGGCCCTTGGCCCCTGCTGGGGGTTTTCAGGGGGCAAGGCCCCCTATCGCCCCGCGGAGCGCTGTTCCCTAAGCGATGATGTCCAGCAACTCGCTCATTCGTTCGATAATGAAGTCCGGCCCCTCCGCGGTCATTTCCTCCCTGGTGGCGACGCCGAAAGTCACCCCGACGGTCATCACGCCCGCGGCCTTGCCTGCCCGCACGTCGTTGATGCCGTCGCCGATCATGGCCACCTCCTCCGGGCGCAGGCCGTTTTGCGACATGAAGTGAAGGAGGGGCAGCGGGTGCGGTTTCTTCTCGTCCAGGGAATCCCCTCCCAGCACGGTGTTGAAGAGTGAGCGCACGGCCAGCCCGGAGAGCAGTTTTTCCGTCTGCCGGATTGGCTTGTTGGTCACCACCCCCAGGAAGCGGCCGCGGAAGTGGGCCAGCACGGCCTCCACCCCCTCGTGAAGCCTGCTCTGATCCAGCATGTGCCGGTCGTAGAAGGTTCCATAGCGCCGGTGGGCCTCCTCGAACAGGTGGGCTGCCACCGGCACGGTCTGCCGCACGAGATATTCGGTGCCGTTGCCCACCTGGCTGGTGATCTCTCCCTCGGGCAGGGAAGCAAGGCCGTAATGGCCGCGGGCAAGGTTGATGGCGGTGGCGATGTCCGGCAGGGTGTCCACCAGGGTGCCGTCCAGATCGAAGATCAGGCCCCGCTTGCGCTGCGGCTTGCCTCCCATGGCCATGCTCATCCGCCCGGAGGCGCGGGAGACTTCCGGCGTCCCAGCACGCGCTTGGCCAGTCCCAGCCAGTTGCGGGCCTGGGCGTCCCCCAGCAGCAGGGTGGCCGCGCCATACAGCGCCGCCGCTCCCGCCAGGGTGAGCAGGAAGATCATCCAGTTCGTCGCGGAGAATGCCCCCAGCTGCCACTGGCCGAAGCGGATGGCCCACCAGGCCGCGAGGCCACAGGCCAGCGCAGCGGCGCCCTGTACGCCCAGGGCGCGCCAGGGAAACCAGCCCTCCAGATGCGCCGCCTTGCGCCGAAGCAGCAGGCCCAGCAGCGCGCACTGAAACCAGGTGCCCCCGCTCAAGCCCGCCGCCAGCCCGAGCACTTCGAAGCGCAGGCTCAGCCACCAGCCCAGCAGGCCCGTCACCACAAGCGTGGCGGCGGAGATCGCCACGGGCGTGCGGGCATCGCCCAGGGCGTAGAAGACGGGCACCATCACCCGCACCCCCGCCAGGGCCGGCATGCCCAGCGCCAGCAGGCGCAGGGTGTCCGCCGTGGACATCACGTCGCCATAGGTGAATGCGCCGTGCAGATAGAGCATCGCCACCACCCCCGGCGCGGTGGCGATCAGCCCCGCCATGGCCGGCAGGATGGCGTAAAGCACCGCGGAGAAGGTGAGCCGGACGGTGCGGCTGAAGCGCTCCCAGTCCTGATGCGCCTGGTGGCGGCTCAGTTGCGGCAGGCCCGCGGTGGTGAAGGCGAAAGCGAACAGGCCCATCACCAGTTCCGACAGGCGGGTGGCGTTGTGATAGTGGAAAATCTGCCCGGTGGGCAGGTAGCTGGCGATCACCCCCAGCACGATGATGTTCAGCTCGTACACCGCCACCCCGAACAGGGAGGGCAGCAGCAGGGCGAACAGGCTGCGCACATTGGCATCCCTCCAGCCCCCCAGGGGCAGCAAGGGGGCGCGCACGGAGCGCAGGGAGGGCACCTGAAGCAACACCTGCGCCACACCCCCGGCCAGCACCCCCCCGGCGATGGCCAGCACGGGCTGGGCCAGGACTCCGGAAAAGCCCACCACCGCCAGGATGATGCCCAGATTGAGAAAGATCGGCGCGGCGGCGGGCGCGGCGAAGCTGCCCTGGGCGTTGAGCACCCCCATGGCCCAGGCGACCAGGGAGACCAGCATAAGGTAGGGAAAGGTCCAGCGGATCAACGTGGCCGTGAGCGCGAACTTTTCAGGCTGATCCAGGAACCCCGGAGAGAACACGGCGGTCAGGGGCCCGGCAAAGGCGATGCCCAGAACCGTCAGCACAACCGTGGCGGTCAGCACGATCCCCAGCACGCGCCGGGAAAATTCCATGGCCGCCGCCTGGCCCTGCTGTTCGCGCACCCGCACGAAAATCGGGATGAAGGCGATGGTCATGGAGCCCTCCGCCGTGAGGCGGCGCAGGGCATTGGGGATGCGAAAGGCCTGCACCCAGGCGTCGGTGGCGCCTCCGGCGCCGAACCGGTGGGCGATGGTGAGATCCCTGGCCATGCCCAGCACCCGCGAGAGCAGGGTGAACAGGGTGACGATGCCGGCGTGCCGGTAAATCGCCGCTTCCTCCTCCTGCGGCGCCGGCGGGGAAGTTGAAGGGCCGGGCGGGGGTCGGTCGCTCATGGGTGAATACGGTTGTGCGGTTCCGGTTCCGGCCGGTGGAGGGGCCGTCCGTGGCTTGTGAATGCGGGCCGGGCTAGGTTCCGTCTGAGAGTATGGTATTGCCGACCGTAGTTAGCGGCAACGGACTCCGCGCAGATCGAGACGCGCGCTTCGCGCGCTCCTCAGTAACGCGGAGTTCTTAATTATCAGAGACTTAATGAAACCGCATCCCTGAGGAGCCCCGCATAGCGGGGCGTCTCGAAGGGTGCGGCCGCGCGAATCGTTCTCTCAGACACAGCCTAGGAGGGTCCCCTGCGGTTGATGGCC
>CBDUSX010000073.1:0-11522 GCA_965369935.1 uncultured bacterium | reverse complement strand
GTCAACTAAATTAGAGATTGCTTCCCTGTTGATCCGAACGGTAAACTAAATTACTTACCTCGAAATCGCTTGCCGGGTGAGTCACTGCCCGCTCCGCGCAGCAAGGGGCTGTGCCGAAAAAATGTGACAAAAAAAGGAACAAGGAGGTGTAAATGGGTGCATCAATTAGGAAGTTGCCGCCCTTCATTGGAGTGGCGGCGGCATCGGTTTTTGCTGCTCTGCTGATGTTTTCCGTTGCTTACGCCGATGTGAATCCCTCCATGGTGGATGAAGTCGTATCCACGGGGGGAGCGATAGAAGTGGATAAAACCGTGGATACGCCTGAATTTCCGCCCAGTCTGGACCTGTGTCTGATGATAGATCTATCGGGAAGTTACAATGATGATCTCCCCAATATCAAGGTGCTGGACGATGGCATATTCGATGCCGTCAGTGCCGGGGTCGCCGATTCACAGTTCTGTGTGCTGAGCTTCGTCGATTTTCCCATCTCTCCTTGGGGGAGTGAACCGTCTGGTGACTATGCGTATCGTCGGGATCAGGACCTGACCACGGAAAAGGCCACCTGGACGGGTACCATTGACGGGTTGACAACGTTTAACGGGGCTGACTTGCCCGAAAGTCAGTATGAGGCTCTGTTTCAGGCCGCCACCGGTGCGGGTAACGACGTTCCTCCGGCGGGTGCCTCCCCTGGGGATATTGCCGCGGGACAGGACCCCTCCTGGCGCGTGGGCGTGACCAGGGTCATCGCGATCACCACCGACGCCGCCTTCCACGACTCTAACGATGAACCCGGCTATCCGGGGGCGTCCGGGGACGATACGGTCGCCGCGTTGAATGCAGAGAATATCAAGGTTGTCGCCATCAAGGCTCCTGGTTCCGGCGCCGAAATGGACGACATTGCGGCCGCGACGGGCGGATCAGTGGTGGAAACGGGCAACACGAGCGAGGAAATTGCGGATGCAATTTTGGAAGGCATCACCAATTTGCCTGTAAGCGTAACGCCGGTTTCCGTAGGTTGCGACCCGCTGGGAGTATCATTTGTGCCGCCTTCGGCGACGGTACTGAGCGGCAGTCAGGTAAGTTTTGTTGAGACTATCGCGGTTCCGGCGGATTCCTCCCTGGAGGGCACGTCCGTCCATTGTACGGTGGATTTCCGGGACGGCAATGGCAACTCCATCGGCGGGCAGGAAATCTGGATTGCCATTCCAGACGAAACTGCACCTGTTGCGGCCTGCGTGGAAGGTCCGAATCCGGCGGGTAAGGTTCCCCGCGCCGGTCAGCAGTCCCCGGGCCAAAACGAGGATGGTTTCTACACCTTGCAGGCGTTGGACCGCGTGGATGCCGATCCCCAGATTTTCATCGTCGACGATGGAAGCGGTATTGTATTCGGCCCGTTCGCAAACGGCACGAATATCAAGTACACCCAAGCCGGCGGCAATCCGAGCCAGTCTCCGATGTCCGGTGTGGTTGACTGGAAAATCAAAGGCAATGGCGATCTGACAATTTCCGCCGTTGATGCTGACGGCAACCGTTCGGCCGCTGTTTCCTGCCTGGTGCCGCGACCACCTAAATAGCGAGATGTCGCGGAATTTTTGACAGGAACGATTAGTTAAGTTTCGGGGGCGGAAATTTCTTCCGCCCCCTTTTTTTGTGGTTTTTGCGGATAGACCGAAATTCATTGGCCCATGGCCATCGCAAAGTCGGAGGGAGCAGAGACGGTCCATATTAGTTGCAATCTGGCCCATTCGGCTCAATACCGCTCGTCCCCGATCACGCCTGCCTCGCGCAGGGCCTCGATGGCCGCCTCGTCATGGCCGAGTTCGGCGAGGATTTCCGCGTTGTGCTCGCCCAGCCGGGGCGCGCCGCGCGGCGGGCCGTTGGGGGTGCTCTCGAACCGGGCGGCCGGCCGGGCCTGGCGCAGGCGCCCGGCCACCGGATGCTCGCTTTCCATCACGATGCCGCTGGCCACCACCTGCGGGTGCTCGATCACCTGGCTGCGGATCAGGGCCGGGGCGCAGGGCACGTCGTGCTCCGCGAAAATGCGCAGCCACTCGGCCGCCGTCTTTTCGCGCAGGGCGCTCTGGGTGAGTTCGAGGCGCTCGTTGACGTGCTCGTCGCGGCCGGTGGGGGTCTTGAACCGTTCATCCTCCAGCCACTCGGGGTGCCCGACGGCCCGGCAGAGCCCCTGCCATTCCTCGTCGCCCATGGCGGCCACGGTCATGTAACCCTCGCGGGTTTCGTAGATGAGGTCAATGAAGCTGGCGGCCTGCTGGGGTTCCACCGGGTGGTCCACGAAAGTCTGCCCGCCCATGTCCGAGGCCCACAGGAAGGCGATCACCGTATCCAGCATGGACAGACGCACGTGCTGCCCCTGCCCGCTCCGCTCACGGGCCAGCAGGGCCGAGGTGACGGCCTGGGCGGCGGTGACCGCGGTCAGCTTGTCGGGCAGCACGGTGCGCACCAGGCTGGGACGCTGGTCGTCCGAGCCGGCCTGGACGGTGGTCAGCCCGGACAGGGCCTGCACGATGGGGTCGTACACACGCTGCCGGGCCAGGGGCCCCTCTTCGCCGAAGCCGGTGATGGACATGTAAACGAGCCGGGGGTTGACCTCGCGCAGGTCCTCGTAGCCGATGCCCAGCCGCTCGACGACCCCGGGGCGGAAATTCTGCAACACCACGTCCGCGCCGGCGGCCAGCTTTTTCAGGATCTCTCTGCCCTCATCGGTCTTGAGGTTCAGCGAGATGGAGCGCTTGGAGCGGTTGATGTTGATGAAGGTGGATGCCAGGCCGCTGTTCTGGTTGCGCAGGCGGCGGGTGTGGTCGCCGCTGCCCGGCGCCTCCACCTTGATTACCTCGGCCCCCTGGTCGCCCAGGATGTCGGCGGCCCAGGGGCCGGAAAGCATCGCCGACAAGTCAATGATCCTGAAGCCGCTCAGTGGTCCTGCCATCTCTCGCTCCCATTTGTTCCGATGAGGGGGGTTGCTGTGGACAATACCAACCGCTCCCGCCGCTGGGCAACAAAAATGGCGGGTCGCCGGGCACGGGTCTCCCCGCCCCTGCATGGGCCGCCGGCCCCGGTAATCCTGCGTACCTGAATTTGCTTGACAGCCCTCCGTGGTTCTCACTAGGTATGTGACACGTCAAAAGCCGGAATTCATCCACTGTGGCCCATTCGGGTCGGTCCGCCGTGTTCGGTGCGCCTCTCGCCAGGCGCGCGGCCGGGGGGGAAGCAGGCATGTCATCGTGACATGACAAACGGAGGAGGAGGGCGTCATGAAGACCAAGCAATCCATTCACAGAACTATCGGTATCGTCGTTGCCCTTACGCTGGGCGTCGGCCTGGGCCTGGGTGTGGTCTGGCAGGGCCGCGCGGCCGCGGCAGAGCCGGTGAAGCTGCTCTTCGCCCTGCCCGATGCGGGGCCGCTGGGCCAGGCGGGAAAACTGATGGACAGGGGTGCGAAGCTGGCCGTCGAGCACGCCGGGGGCAAGGTGCTGGGCCGGCCCATCGAAATGATCAGACGCGACACGGAAGGCAAATCGGGAGTGGCCGTGCGCCGGGTGGAAGCCGTCCTGGAGAAGGAAAGAGGGAAAATCTCCGCCATCATCGGTCCGTGGTCCAGCGGCGTGGCCCTGGCGGTGAGCCAGGTGGCCCGGCGCAGGAAGGTGCTCCACTTTTTCAGCGGGGGCACGGAAGATATCGCGGGCAAGAAGTGCCACCGCTACTCGTTCATGTGGGCCGCCCATGCCTACACCGCGGCGGACGCGGTGATGCGGGGCATCGTGAAGCGCCATCCCAACGCCAAGCGCTGGTACACCATCACGGTCAACTACGCCTTCGGCTGGACCGTGCGGGACAACTTTCGCCGGGTGGGCAAGGAATTGGGCGTGACCTTCGTGGGGGATCAGAGCCAGCCCCTGGACGAGCGGGAATTTTCCACCTACATGACCGCCATCAAGGCGGCCAACCCGGACGTGATCGTGCTCATCAACTTTGGGCTGGCGAACATCCAGGCCTCGCGCACCATCTACAACTTCGGGTTGAAAAAGAAGTCCTTGGTGGTGACGCCCTGGATCGCGGGCTTTAACGATCTTCAGGAGTTGACCCCTGAAATCCGGGACGGCAATTACCTGGGCGGCAACTACCACTACACGGTGGGCAGCGACGTGCAGAAACGCTTCGTCAAGGAATACAAGAAACGGCACGGAAGCGTGCCTCGCTACGCCAGTGGCGCAGCCTACGCCATGACGCGGCTGGTGCTGTTGGCGATGGAACGGGCCAAGAGCAGCGATCCCGAAAAAGTGATTGACGTGCTGGAGAACAATTTCCAGTACGACGGCATTTTCGGGAAGACCAAGATACAGGGGGAAAACCATCAGGTCGTGCGGCCCTACATGTTCATGCGGGTCAAGTCCAAGAACGAGATGAAACACGCCGGCGACTTCGCCGAAGTGGTCTCGCGGAGCAACAAGCAGTACGCAGGCGACCGGGGCTGCAAAACCAAGAACGGCCGGCCCAGAAAGTAGGCTGCTGCTGGAAATCTTCTTCTGGAAAAAGGGGGCATGTCACAGCCGGGAAAATCCGCGGAGGGGCCTTGCGCCGTTCCGCGGTTTTTTCGGGCATGACGACGCCATCAACGCGATGACGCCATGACTCTGGAAATATTCGTAACCTCGTTGCTGACGGGGATCAGCCTGGGCATGGTCTACGTCATCATGGCTGTGGGGCTGAGCATCATCCTGGGCATGATGGACATTCCCAACTTCGCCCATGGCGTGCTCTACCAATTGGGGGCCTACACGACCTTCGCCGTGATGGCCTTCATTCCCAGCTTCACGGTGGCGCTGCTGGTGGTGCCCCTGGTGGTGGCGGTGGTCGGTCTGGCCGCCGAGTCGCTGGGTCTGCGGAGAATTTACGCCTCGGGCCTGTATCCGCAGTTGCTGTTCCTCTATGCGTTCTCCCTGGTGCTGCGGGAGACGATCATCATCATCTGGGGCACGGCGGGCATGAGCATCATGCCGCCCAAGATTCTGCAGGGGACGGTCGATCTCGGCATCACCGAATATCCCGTGTATCGTCTGTTCCTGATCGTCTTCGCCGCCTTCATCGTGTGGGCCGTGTGGCTCTTCCTCACCAAGACCCGCTACGGCGCCATCGTGCGCGCCGGCATCGAGAACAAGGAGATGGTGAGCGCGCTGGGCATCAACGTGCAGCGCCTGTTCAGCTTCATCTTCGCTCTTGGCGCGGGCCTCGCCGGGCTGGGGGGAGCGCTGATCACGCCCTTGCGGGGCACCAACGCCGACATGGGCACGGACATCCTGCCCGTGTGTTTCGTGGTGGTGGTGATCGGCGGGCTGGGCAATTTCCAGGGCGCCATCGTGGCGGGCCTGCTGGTGGGCCTCACTCAAAACTTTATCGTGTGGTTCTGGCCCGCCGCCTCTCTGGTGAGCATCTTCTTCCTGATGGCCGCCGTGATTGTGGTGCGGCCCCAGGGTTTGTTCGGGGAGGAGGGCCGAAAATGAACGTGGGGAACATGCTGTTGCGGGACTGGAAGGTGCTGCTGGGATTCGCGGTGGGCATTATCCTGCTGCCCTACGTGTTGCAGTCCTACAACACGGCCAGCCAGGTCTGTATTTTCGGCCTGCTGGCTGTCGCCTTCAACATGCTGCTGGGCTACACGGGGCTGCTTTCCTTCGGCCAGGCCACTTTCTTCAGCCTGGGGGCCTATTCCTCCGGGCTGCTGCTGGCCCATCTGGAATGGAACATTTTCGTGGTGATGGTAATCGCCACGATCATGGGGGGCCTGGGGGCCCTGATCATCGGGATTATCTGCGTACAGCGGGTGGGCATCTACTTTATCCTGCTCACCTTCTCCTTCAACCTGATGTTCTACTTCATCGTCTACGAGTGGACCGAGGTCACGGGAAGCGTGGACGGCCTGTACGGGGCCACGCGCCCCACCCTGAGCATCCCTTTCTTGTTCGAGTTGGACTTGAGCAGCTATGAGGGCTACTACGCCTTCACGGTGGCGGTGGTGCTGCTGTGCTATTTCGTCATCGGCCGGATCGTGCGCTCCCCCTTCGGCAAGACCCTGACCATGATCCGCGAGAACGAGCTGCGGGCCGCCGCCCTGGGCTACAACGTGAAGCTCTACAAGCTGATGGTCTTCACCATCGCCGGCATGTTCTCCGGCTTGGCCGGCATGCTTTACACCGGGTTGTTCGAATACGTGCCCATCGAAGTGGCGAACTGGTCCACCTCGGTCGAAATCGTGTTCATGGCCCTCATCGGAGGCATCGCCAACATGATCGGCCCGCTGATCGGCGCAGGCATATTCATCTGGCTCTCCGACACCCTGTCCGTGCTGTGGCCGCGCTGGCCGCTGCTGCTGGGGTTGATCTTCATGGTCGTTGTGCTGTTCTTCCAGGGGGGGATCGTTCAGTTGAGCACGCAGGCCAGGGACTTATTGCTTCGCCTGAAAGCGAAAAAATTTCCCTCCGCACGGCCCGGCGAGGAGCGCGGCCCGTCATGAGCGCGAAAAAAGCTGCGAAAAAAACAAGCAAAAGCGCGAATATCATGCTGAAAACCGAGGGGCTGACCAAGCACTTCGGAGGGCTCGCCGCGGTGGAGAACGTGGACTTCTCCATCGCCGAGGGCGCCATCCATTCGGTGATCGGACCCAACGGGGCGGGAAAGACCACCTTCTTCAACATGCTCGCGGGCAACATGGCGCCCACGCGGGGCAGCATCCATTTCCAGGGGCGGGACATTACGTCCCTCAAGGAGCATCAGATTCCCCACCTGGGAATCGCCCGCTCCTTCCAGAAGACCAATATCTTCCCGGAACTTTCCGTGTACGACAATGCCTGGGGCGGCGCCTACGCCGTACGGACGCGGCATCCCTTCCACATGCTCAAGCCCATCGTCTCCACGGACGAGGTGGCCGAGGCGGCGCGGGAGGCCCTGGAAGCGGTGGGGTTGCAGGACCAGGCGGAGGCGCCCGCCCAATCCCTCTCCCACGGCGGGCAGCGGCAACTGGAAGTCGCCATCGCCCTGGCCGCCCGGCCCTCGCTGCTCATGATGGACGAGCCTTGCAGCGGACTTTCCGCGGCGGAGGCGGGGGCCATGATTGCCCTGCTGCGTCAGTTGGGCGGGCGCTACACGATCCTGCTGATCGAGCACAACATGCCCGTCGTAATGACCATCTCCGACCGGATCACGGTGTTGCACTTCGGCGAAATCATCGCCGAAGGCAAACCCGAGGAGGTGCGCAAGAACGAGGCCGTCAAGCACGCTTATCTGGGAACGGGGGTCTGATGCTGCTGGTGGAAAAAATCAATACCTTCTACGGCCTCAGCAGCATCCTGGAGGAGGTGTCCCTCGAGGTGAAGGACAACGAGGCCGTGACGCTGCTGGGCCGCAATGGGGCCGGAAAAACCACCACCCTGCGCAGCATCATGGGGCTCACGCCGCCCAAGGAAGGCAGCATCAAGTACAATGGAGAAGACCTGACCGGCGCACAGCCCTACGAGATTGCGCGCAGGGGCATTGCCTACGTGCCGGAAACCCGAGACATCTTCTCGTTTCTCACCGCCAGGGAAAACCTGGACATCGCCCAGCGCCCCGATTCCCGGTGGAACGTGGAAAGCCTTTTTCAGCGCTTTCCCCTGCTGGAAAAGATCAAGGATCAGAAAGGTATGCACCTGAGCGGGGGCGAACAGCAGATGCTGTCCATCGGCCGGGCCTTGATGACAGGCCCGCAACTGCTGTTGCTGGACGAGCCCTCCCAAGGCCTGGCGCCCATCCTGGTGGAAGCGGTGATGGACATGATCCGGGAACTGAAGGAGGAAAAAGTGAGCCTGCTGCTGGTGGAACAGAACGTGGACCTGGCTCTGGCGCTCGCCGACCGGGCCTACGTGCTGGACAACGGCTCCATCGTGTTCCAGGGCACCTCCAAGGAACTGGCCAAAAACAACAAGGTGAAAACCGTTCATCTGGGTCTTGGCTAGCATCCCGCCCCGGCGGATTACCCCCCCCTTTTCAATCTTCGCATCGCTTCCGCGTCCGGCAGGCGGCAAACGTGCCACGGCCTGCCCACTCACGGTCGGGCAGGCCGCCCCATCATCCCGATTGACACCGCTCGCGGCGGCGTGATACCTAATTTTGTTTTAGGCAAGTGGGCCCAAAAGGTGGCCGGACCTTCCCGGCATGCGGAGTCCCCGGGGCGCTTTTTCCCGCTGGCGGGTTCCGCGGATTTCCTCACGAAAATCCGGCTTACGCATATTCGGCGCGCCGGGTGTTGATGCCCGGCCAGGAACCGATCGTTCCCAAGGGAGTGGATTGGAATGGATCACTTGCAGTCAGAATGGATCGTCGAAATCTTGAAATTCGGCATTCTGAACATGCAACTCAACACGCCGCTGTTCATCTTCGCCCTCATACTGATCGTCATGTTCTTCATGAACCGGCTGCTCTTTCAGCCGGTGCTGAAAACCCTGGAAAACCGCAGCGCCTACCTGAGCGGCCTCAACGAAACCGCCGGCGGGCAAAGCGAGGAAATCCGGCGCCTCACCGAAGACTACGAACAGAAGCTGGAACAGGTGCGCGCACAGGTGGCCCAGGTGCGCGCGGAGGCCCGCAAGGAGACCCAGGAGGCGGTGGAAGCCATCATCTACAAGGCCCGCCAGGAGGCCGACGCCGAACTGCGCCAGGCCCTCTCCGAGCTCCAGGGGGAAGTCGAGCAGGCCCGGGCCGAACTCGGGCAGGCCGCCGGGGGGCTGGCCGAAAAAACCGCCAACCAGATTCTGGGCGCATGATCCAACCCTTCGTAAAGCGTACGGGCAGGGTGGCGCCGCTGCTGCCGGCGCCGGCCGTGTTTCTTATCAGGCTGGCTCTGTTGCTGGCGGTGTTTTTTCCGGCCTTGCGGGTATTTTTTCCGGCGTTGCCGGTGGTTTGGCCGGCCTTGCCGGTGCTGGCCGCCGAGGAGGCCCACGGCCCCACGGCCATGGACCTGGTGTACAACGGCATCAACCTGGCCGTGCTGCTGGGCGTGATCTTTTATTTCACGCGCAAGCCGGTGGCCCGTTTCTTCCGCACCAGCGCCCAGGATAGGAAGAGCGGCTATGACGCGGCGGTGCAGGAAGCGAAAGAAACCACCGCGGCCCTGGAAGCCCAGAAGACCAGGATTTCCGGCCTGGAGGCGGAGTTGAACCGCATGCTGGAAAACGCCAGCGCCGATGCCGCCGAAGAGCGCGAACAACTCTCCAGGGAGGCCGAGGCCCATGGGGAACGCATCATTGCCCAGGCCCGCACCCAGGTGGAGCAGGAAATGAACAAGGCGCGTCTGGCCCTGCGCGAGCAACTGGCCGACGAGACCGTCAGGCTGGCCCGCGAGTTGCTCTCCTCCCGCCTGGACGACGAGCGGCGTGCGCAACTGGTGACCGATTACATCGAGCAGTTGGAGGCGGGCCGATGAGCGTGATCGCGCAACGCTACGCCCGCGCGCTGATAAACCTGGCTGTCAAGGGGGACGAGGTCGAGGCGGTGGGCGGCGGGCTGGACGATCTGGCCGATACCCTGGCCGAGGCCCCAAGCCTGGGCGCGTTCATGGCCGACAGCAAGGTGACCCGCGCGCAGAAGCAGGAAACCATCGCCGAAGTGCTCAAGCAGGCCGGGGTGCCCGAATTGGTGAACACCTTCGTGCGCTACCTGGCGGCCAAGCGGCGCTTCGCCCTGCTGCCGGACATCCGGGAGGTCTTCCACCGCCTGGCGGACGAGCGGCTGGGCCGGGCCCAGGCGGAAGTCACGGTGGCCGCGCCCCTGAGCGCCGAGCAGGAGCAGGGCCTGCGGCAAAAGCTGGAGGCGCTCTCCGGCAAGCAGATCACCCTCGCCGTCAAGGTGGATGAAGACATCATGGCCGGCGTCATCACCCGTATCGGAAGCGTCGTGCGGGACGGCAGCCTGCGCAACCAACTCAATCAAATCCGGCAAACGATCAAGGAAGGTTAGGAGCGAGGTATGAAATTGCGCGCGGAAGAGATCAGTTCCATTATCGAAAACCAGATTGCCTCCTTCGACAAGAAAGTGGAGGCCCAGGAGGTGGGCACCATCCTCAGCGTGGGGGACGGCATCGCCCGCGTGCATGGGCTGGACAACGTCAAGGCCATGGAGCTGCTGGAATTCCCGGGGGACGTGACCGGCATCGCCCTGAACCTGGAAGAAGACAACGTGGGCGTGGTGCTGATGGGGGATGAGCGCCACCTCAAGGAAGGGGACGAGGTCAAGCGCACGGACCGCATCGCGGAAATTCCGGTGGGCGCAGGGTTGCTGGGGCGGGTGGTTGACCCCCTGGGCCAGCCCCTGGACGGCAAGGGCCCCATCGCGGTGGAGGAGAGCCGCAAGCTGGAAGTGATCGCGCCCGGCATCATCAAGCGCCGGCCCGTGCACCAGCCCCTGCAGACGGGCATCAAGGCCATTGACAGCATGATTCCCATCGGGCGGGGCCAACGCGAGTTGATCATCGGCGACCGCCAGACCGGCAAGACCGCCATCGTCATTGACACCATCATCAACCAGAAAGCCGAAGAGGTGATCTGCGTCTACGTGGCCATCGGACAGAAGAACTCCACCGTGGCCGGCGTGGTCAAGCGCCTGGAGGATGAAGGCGCCATGGACTACACCATCGTGGTCGCTGCCTCCGCTGCCGACCCCGCGCCCCTGCAGTACATCGCCCCCATGGCCGGGGCAACGATCGGCGAGCACTTCATGGCCCAGGGCAAGGACGTGTTGTGCGTCTACGACGATCTGTCCAAGCAGGCCACCGCCTACCGCCAGCTTTCCCTGCTGCTGCGGCGTCCGCCGGGCCGGGAGGCATTTCCGGGGGACGTGTTCTATCTGCACAGCCGGCTGCTGGAGCGCGCGGCGAAGATGAACGACGACAACGGCGGCGGCTCCCTGACCGCCCTGCCGATCATCGAGACCCAGGCCGGTGACATTTCCGCCTACATTCCGACCAACGTGATTTCCATCACCGACGGGCAGATTTTCCTGTCCACCGACCTGTTCAATTCAGGCATCCGCCCGGCCATCAACGTCGGGCTGTCCGTCTCCCGCGTGGGGGGCGCGGCCCAGGTGAAGGCCATGAAAAAGGTGGCCGGCACCCTGCGCCTGGATTTGGCCCAGTACCGGGAGAAGGCCGCCTTCGCCCAGTTCGGCAGCGACCTGGACAAGGCCACCCAGATGCAACTGGCCCGTGGGGCGCGGCTGACCGAGATGCTCAAGCAGCCCCAGTACCAGCCCATGCTGGTGGTGGATCAGGTGCTGGCCCTCTTCGCGGCCACCAACGGCGGCTTGGACGAGCAGGAACTGGGCGCGGTGAAGAAGTTCGAGGAAGAGTACCTGGCCTTCATGCGCACCCGCCACAGCGCCCTGTACGACAAGATCAACGAAGCCAAGGACATTCCCAAGGAGGATGAGGAGGCCCTGCTGGCGGCCTTGCAGGAGTTCATCGCCTCCTTTACCCCGTA
>CBDUSX010000072.1:0-11532 GCA_965369935.1 uncultured bacterium | reverse complement strand
GATCCGGCTGCGCCGGTTATGCGGGCGAGGTATTTGCGGGCGGAGCCCTTGCGAGCCGAGTCTTTGTGAGCCGAGTCTTTGTGAGGAATTCGGAGCGCCCCCGAGGGAGGTTGGAACTTCTCAGTCCTCCGGATGGGAGTTGCCGCTGTCATTCACTCTCTGGCGCAGGTCCTTGCCCGCTCTGAAGAATGGCAGTTCTTTCTTGGGCACGTACACTTTCTCGCCGGTCTTGGGATTCCTGCCCGTATAGGCGTTGTAACTCTTGAGGAGAAAACTGCCGAAGCCCCGGATTTCCACCTTGTCCCCTGCCGAAAGCGCATCCTTGATATTGCTGAAGAAAATATTCACAGCTCCTTCGGCGACCTTGTTGGTCTGATTGGTGGCCATGGAAAGTTTGTCAATGAGTTGTGACTTGTTCACGGCAGAGGCTCCTGATTGCGACTTGAAAAAGCGATCCGGTCTCTCGTTACCCGCCGCGCGGGGTCATGCGGCATAGTGCTTTGCCGGCTGGCGGCGCTGCTGTTTGGAGTATTAATTTTCGACACGCTAACAAGACTTTCCAGAAATATCAAACCAATCAAGCAGATATCATAAAAAATATGCGGTTGCGGCGACACTTCCCATGGCCCCGCCCGTGGCGCCGGCCGCGTGCCCTTGCAATCGCGCGAGGTGCCGCGCTAGAATTTTTCATAGGTGGGGCGAGCGCCTCACGGCAATACGTAATTCGGAAGGCCTCCTTACCATGAGCGATACGGGCCAGCAATTCGGAATTGAACCCATCGGCACCCTTTATTATTTTGGGGACCCGATGTGCTCCTGGTGCTGGGGCTTCAGGCCGGTGCTGGAACAGATAGACCAGGAATATCCCGAACTGAAGCGGGTCACGGTGATGGGCGGCCTGCGCGGCGGCGAGGAAGTGCCCATGGCCGACGACCTGGCGGAGATGATCCGCGGCGCCTGGCTGCGTATCGAGCAGTCCACCGGGCAGAGCTTCAACCACGACCTGTGGCGCGACCACCGGCCGCTGGCCACCACCTGGCCCGCCTGCCGGGCGGTGCTCTCGGCGCGCCTGCTCGATCCGGCGGCCGAGTGGCCCTACATGGTGGGTATGTTCGAGGCCTACTTCACCCGGGCCCTGGACCCTTCCCGCCGGGAGACCCACCTGGGGGTGGCGGAGAAACAGGGGCTCGATACAGAGGCCTTCGCGGCGATGCTGGAATCGGAGGAGGTGGAGCAGGCCCTGCAACTCGATCTGCTGACCACCCAGCGCTTCGGCATCACCGGGTTTCCTTCGGTGGTGTTGTCCGTGGACGATGAGAACTTCCTGATCTCGCCCGGCTACCAGCCTGTGGAGGGATTGCGCAAGGCCATCAACGCGGTCTATGCCAAGGCCGGCATTGACTACGCCCGCCCGGAGAACGGCATTTACTCCTGACCCTTCTTCCCGCTTCCTGCCCTGCCCTTCAACTCCGCGTACACGGCCTGCCAGAACAGGGGAATCATCAGTTCGTGATGGCCGATCACGTTGAAGCCCTCGCCCCCGGTGCGGGTGGGGCGGCTGACAACGTTTTCCTGGGGCCGGTAGTGGCGGATCATGTCGAAGTTGACCGCGGTGAATTTCCGCGCCTGGTGGCCCAGGTTGCGTACGGCGGTGAGGGCTTTCAGGAACACTTCGGGCAGAATCACCGCGGAGCCGTAGAGCATCACGATCCCCCCTTCCAGCCCGGTCAACTCCTGGCAGAGAATTCTGAAATCCCGATAGCTGGTCTCGCCGATGGCCGCGCCGTCGGTCTCCGGATGCTGGTGGATGGTCTCCGTGCCGATGGCAACGTGCACGGTCACGGGCACGCCCTGCTCCCGGGCGGCCAGCAACAGGCTCTGCTCCGGGTGCTTGGCGTCCAGCGCGGCCAGCTTTTCGGCCACCGCCTCGCCGTAGCCCAGGCCCTTGGCCGCGCCTTCGCTGATGGCTTGGTTGATCAGTACGCCCGTCTCTTCCACGTAGCCGAAGATGCCCGTCTCCAGGGAAGCGGCCACGTCCTCCGACGTGCGCCCGAACATGGCCACCTCGAAGTCGTGGATCACTCCCGCGCCGTTCAGCACCAGGCAGGAGATGGCCTTGCGGCGCAGCAATTCCACGAACAGGGGCGACAGCCCTGTTTTGATCAGGTGGGCGCCCATCATCACGATCACCTTTTTTCTCCCCGCGATGATGTCCGCGGTGCGCCGCGCCAGGACTTTCAGGTCCTTGGCGGCCAAAACGTCGGGCAGGCCCGCGAAAAAATTCGCGAAGGAGTCGTCGTCCAGCGCCGTCTTGCCGAACATTCCCACGTCCACCTTGGTTTCCCGCTCGGCGAAAGGGATGCGCCGCACGCCGCTCAGATCGAGTTCGGTAAACTTGCTCATGAGAGCCCCACCCGCTCGCGGGCGCGATGCAGCACGCCGCCGGCCACCTTCCGGGCGCGCTTGCCGCCTTGGGCCAGGATGGCGTCCAGATGGGCCTTGTCCTCGTGCACGGCGAAGTAGCGTTCCCGATAGCCCTTGATGGTCCCGTTGATGGCCTCGAAGGTGGCCTGCTTGATCTCGCCGTAGCCCATGCCGCCTTCCCGGTAGCGGCGCGCCCAGGCCGTGCGCTGATCCTCGTCGGCGAACTGGCGGAAAATCTGGAACACGTTGCAGGTGTCCGGATCCTTGGGCTCCTCCACGGATTTCGAATCGGTGACGATGCGCATCACCCGCTTGCGGAGCTCCTGCTCGCTGGAAAACAGGGGGATCACGTTGTTATAGGACTTGCTCATCTTGCGCCCGTCCAGGCCGGGGATGATGGCCACCTCATCGGCGATGCGCGCCTCCGGCACGACAAAGGTCTCCCCGTATACGTGGTTGAAGCGCTGGGCGATGTCCCGCGTCATTTCCAGGTGCTGCTTCTGGTCCCTGCCCACGGGCACCTCGTGGGAATCGTAGATCAGGATGTCCGCGGCCATCAGCACCGGGTAGGCGAACAGGCCGTGGTGCACCTCCTCGTTCTTCTGCCGCTTGTCCTTGAAGGCATGGGCCCGCTCCAGCAGACCCATGGGCGTGATGCAACTGAGCAGCCAGGTCAGTTCCGTCACTTCGGGCACGTCGGACTGGCGGAAGAACACGTGGTTGGCGAAGTCCATGCCCAGGGCGTCGAACACGGCCACCAGGTCGTAGGTGCTTTCCCGCAACTCGGCGGGATCGGTGACGGAGGTCAGGGCGTGGTAGTCGGCGATGAAGTAAAACGTCTCGTGGGTGGCCTGCATGGCCAGGGCCGGCTGCAACATGCCCAGGTAGTTGCCCAGATGCGGGCTGCCGGTGGGCTTGATGCCGGAAAGGGTGCGTTTCCTGTCGGCCATTCACTTCCTTCCTGAAGACATTCCTGCTGAAGACTTCGCTCGGACCTTGCGGGGGCGGCAGGCAAGTCTGCAATCTCTTCCCGGCACTGTCAAACGGTAAGATATCAATGGCTTCCGGTAAAATAAAGCGCGGGTCGGGAATTGACATTTGCCGGGGTGGGCGGATAGGCTTGAGTCCTGCAAGGTCGGGGCGTGGCGCAGTCTGGTAGCGCACACCCTTGGGGTGGGTGTGGTCGGAGGTTCAAATCCTCTCGCCCCGACCATCCGTCGTTTGACAGCCGGCACGATGGTGCCGGCTTTTTATTTTCGTGCCGGCCCCCGCAAATTGAAATTGGCGCCGGCCGTGAGCGCCTGCTTGCGCCCCGCCGGGTCTCGCTGCAATCCCGAGTACTTTCCTGTCCGGGTCAAAAGGGGTATACCGGTCAAAATTCCGGCATGTCCTCATAACACGCGTCGGCAAGCCTCCGCCCAGGCAATCGGGGAGCGGTCGCGCGCCTGCCCGGGCGATGTGGGCGGCGCAACCATTCAGGGAGAAGCGCAATGGCCAGCATGAAATACTACGGGCTCATGTGGAAGTACATCAATCTGCTGGTGTTCAAGAAGCCGACCCTGGGGCGCCTCGCGGAGAAGATGGCGGCCAAGCGTGGGTCGTCCACCTTTCTGCTGTTCGAGGAGGATCGCTACACCTTTGACGAGTTCAACCGGCGGGCCAACCGCCGCGCCAATCTGCTCCGCTCCATGGGGGTGGTCAAGGGGGACGTGGTGAGCCTGGTGATGGAAAACCGGCCGGAATATCTGGAAACCCTGGTGGGGGTGAGCAAGCTGGGCGCGATCACGGCCGGGATCAACTTCAATCTGCGGGGGCGGGCCCTTATTCACAGCCTGAAGACCGCCGTGGGCAAGAAAACCATTGTGGGGGCGGAATGCCTGCCCGCATTCAAGGAGGCCATGGCCCAGGAGCAATGCGTCGCCAACGAGGACGTGTATGTGGACACCCGCTGGGAGGCGGACACCCAGCCTCCGCAGGGCAGCCATAACCTGAACGATCTGCTGGAGGGCGCCGGGGAGGATAACCCGCCCGCCGTGCCCCTGAAGAGCGACGACCTGTTCATGTACATCTACACCTCGGGCACCACCGGCCTGCCCAAGGCCGCGCGGGTGAACCACCTGCGCTGGGTTTCCGCGGGCATCGGGATGGGATGGTACGGGCTCGGCGTGAGCCCGCGGGATACGGTGTACTGCGCTCTGCCGCTCTATCACAGCAACGGCGTCCTGATCGCCTTCGGCAGCGCCCTGGTCAACGGCGCGGCCCTGGCGATATCCAGGAGGTTCAGTGCCGGAAGCTTCTGGCCGGAGGTGCACCGCTTCGGCGCCACCTGCTTCATCTACATCGGCGAGGTGTTGCGCTACCTGGTCAACACCCCCCCCGGCCCCCACGACCGGGACCACAAGGTTACCAAAATCCTGGGCAACGGCCTGCGCCCGGACATCTGGGACAAGTTCAAGGAGCGATTTGGAATCGCCCATATCCGGGAATTCTACTCCTCCACGGAGGGCAACGCCCACACGCTCAATCTGGACGACGTGCCCGGCTCGGTGGGCAAGATCATCCTGAAATCCTCCGACAATCTCGTCCTGGTGCGTTACGACGTGGACAAGGAGGAGCACTTGCGGGACGAGAACGGGTTCTGCCAGAACTGCGACCCGGATGAGGCGGGGGAACTGCTGGGCAAGATCAAGTCCACCACTCCCTTCGGCGGATACACATCCAAGGAGGAAACCGACAAGAAATTGCTCCGCAACGTCTTCGAGAAGGGGGACCAGTTCTTCCGCACCGGCGACCTGCTCAAGCGGGATGCCGAGGGGAACTACTATTTCATCGACCGCATCGGCGACACCTTCCGCTGGAAGGGCGAGAACGTGTCCACCCACGAGGTGGCGGAGATCATCGCACTTTATCCGGGGGCGACGTTCGTGAACGTGTACGGCGTGGAAATTCCCGGCACGGAGGGCCGCGCCGGCATGGCCTCGGTAACCATGGATTCCGGTAAGACATTCGATCCCAAGGCCTTCTACGAGTTTACCGGGGAACATCTGCCGGTCTACGCCCAGCCCGTTTTCGTGCGGGTCAAGCCGGAGGTGGAACTGACCGGAACCTTCAAGATGACCAAAACCGAGCTCAAGTCCGCCGGGTTCGATCCAGGGCAGGTGCCCGACCCGCTGTACCTCCGGGAAGCGGGGCAGCAGACCTACGTTACGCTCGACAAGGCGGCGTTCGACAAAATCAACTCGGGCTCCGTGCGCATTTGATTTCTTTGGCGATGCAGTAAGGCGCGGCCCAGGGAAGTGGCATGATCCTCTGGCGAAAGTGGAAGGCAAGGGCGAGGTTTTTCGTCTTTACGAGGTGCGGGCACAAGACCCTGGGCCATGTGCTGGAGAAGCAGGCCGTGCGGCTGGGGGAGCTTCCCTTCTGCCGCTTCGAGGACGAGGTGATCAGCTACGCCGCCTTCAACCGGCGGGTCAACCGGCGGGCCAACTTCTTCCTCGCGCGTGGGGTGGGCCGGGGCGATGTGGTGTGCCTGATGATGGAAAACCGCCCCGAATTCCTGGAAACCGTCGCCGCCCTGGCCAAGCTGGGGGCCATCACCGCGGCCACCAACACCCACCTCGGCGGCGAGAGCCTGGTCAACAGCATCAAGGTCACCGCCGCCACCCGCGCGGTGGTGGGCACCGAATGCCTGGCGGCCTTCAAGGCGGTGCAGCCGGCCCTGGAAAGCATCCCCCCCGGCGAGCTGTATGTGGATGAACGGTGGGCGATGGACGTGGCGCCTCCCGCCGGCAGCCACGATCTCAACCGGCTGCTGCCGGAAGCCGGCGAGGACAACCCGCCCCCCAACGGCTGCACGAACCGGGACACCCTGATCTACATCAACACCTCGGGCACCACCGGCCTGCCCAAGGCCGCGCGGGGCAGCCACCTACGCTGGCTGCGTGGCTCTCTCACCCTGGGCTCCGTGGTGCTGGGCCTCAAGCCGGGGGAGACCCACTACTGCCCCCTGCCCCTGTACCACAGCATGGCCTTCGCGGGCGGCTTCGGCGCCGTGCTGGTCAACGGCGCCACCCTGGCCCTGAGCCGCAGGTTCAGCGCGGGAGGTTTTTGGGAGGAGGTGTGCCGGCTGGAGGCGACCCGCATCGTCTACATCGGGGAATTGTTCCGCTATCTGGTCAACTCGCCGCCCTCAGCGCACGAACGGGCGCACAAGGTCAGCGCGGTGGTGGGGGCCGGGCTGCGCCCGGACATCTGGGACGCGGTGCACGAGCGCTTCGGCATCCGCGACATCAGGGAATTCTACGCCGCCACGGAGGGCAACGCCACCACGTTCAATCTCGTTAATCGCAAGGGCTCGGTGGGCAAGCCCCTGGGCGCCGACAACCTGGTGCTGGTGCGCTACGACGTGGAGTCCGGCGGCCATCCCCGCGACGAACAGGGCTTCCTCTTGCGTTGCGAGGCGGGGGAGCAAGGCGAGTTGCTGGGCGAGATCACCGCCGGCGCGCCTTTCACGGGCTACACCGACCGCGAGGCGACGGAGAAGAAGATCCTGCGCGACGTGCTGCAAAAGGGGGACGCCTATTACCGCACGGGGGACCTGTTGACGCGGGATCGGCAAGGTTTCTACTACTTCCACGACCGCATCGGGGACACCTACCGCTGGAAGGGCGAGAACGTGTCCACCCAGGAAGTGCAGGAAATCCTGGCGGGCTTTCCCGGCATCGGGATGGTCAGCGTGTTCGGGGTCACCGTGCCCGATGCCGAAGGGCGGGTGGGCATGGCGGCGTCCCGGATGGAAGCGGGGCGGGAATTCGATCCACCGGCCTTCTACCGCCACGTGGCACAGCGCCTGCCGGCATACGCCCGGCCGGCCTTCGTGCGGCTGATGCCCGAGCAGATCATGACGACCACCCTCAAGTACCGCAAGTCCGAACTGGCGCGGCAGGGCTACGACCCCGCCCAGGTGGCCGACCGGCTCTTCTACCGGGACGACGGGGCGGAGACTTACCTGCCCCTGGACGGGGAGGCGATGGGAAGGATTGCCGGCGGGGAGTTGCGATTTTGAGCGTCTGCGGTGCGTGCGGTGCTAGCCGTCCAGTCCCTCATTGAGGGAGCCCGAGCGGAACCCCTTCAGATCAAGGGTGACGTAACGGTAACCCAGCCCCTCCAGTTCGCGCACGATCTCTTCCCGGTGGGGCAGCAACCGCGCGATCTCTTCCGCGGGCACCTCAATCCGCGCCACGTCGCCGTGATGGCGCACCCGCAACTGGGCGAATCCGAGCCGTTTCAACACGGCCTCTGCCTGTTCTATCCGGGAAAGCACGGGCAAGGTTATCGCCAGTCCATAGGGAACGCGGCTGGAAAGGCAGGCCGCCTGGGGTTTGTGCGCGTTGCGCAGGCCCAGGGACTCCGCCAGCCGCCGGATGTCCTGCTTGCGGAACCCGCATTCGGAAAGGGGCGAGCGCACGCCATGTTCCTCCGCGGCCAGCAGGCCCGGCCGGTGATCGCCCAGATCGTCCACGTTGGTGCCGTTGAGGATGACGGCGTAGCCTTCCGCTCCGGCCAGTCCGGCCAGGTCCTCGTACAACGTCGTCTTGCAAAAATAGCAGCGGTTGACCGGATTGGCCAGGTAGGCGGGATTGCTCGTCTCCGCGGTCTTGATGACGCGGTGGGCCATGCCCCATTCGGCGGCCAGTTGCAGGGTCAACCCGTAGTCCGCCCGGCTCAGGCTTTCCGAGCAGGAAGTGACCGCCAGCGCCCGCTCCCCCAGCGCGCGGTGGGCCAGAAACGCCACCAGGGAACTGTCCACGCCCCCGGAGAACGCCGTAACGGCAGAGCCCAGGCCCGCCAGCAATTCCTGCAGGCTCCGGGTTTTGTCCTCCAGCTCCGCGTCCAGGGGCAGGGCGGCCGCCTGTGAGATTGCTTCCATATCGTCTGTGGCTCAAGACGTTTCAGGTTTGCGATTCCGTGCGAGGCCGGCGGGGCCGGCCCCTCGATCATACGGGGTTATACGGGCTAAGGCGGCAGGGTGTCAATCGGGCGGGGGAAAGGGGTGGCGGGCCGGCCCCGGAAACGCGGGAATTACGATGCACTCACGATTTCGATGCTTTCGATCTTCTGCTGGGCATCCTCCGGGGTGATGGCCCCGCTCTCCACGCTTGCCTTTACATCCTTCAATTTCTTGCCCAGGGATTCGGCCATCATTTCGCCGTCGGCCACTGTTTCCTTGGCCGCCAGGAACTCCGCCTCGTCTTTCAGCTCCGGAGACCCCTTGAGATATTGGTCTTTGACGTTGATATAGCTTTTGAAAAGCGGCGTATCCCGCAGCGTCTCCACGTTGTTCTTGAAGGCGATCACCGCCTTGTCGTCGTTGATGTCCACGATGGCGGTTGTCAGTTCCCGTAGCGAGTTTTGCAGTTCCTTGCCCCCCGTGAAATCCTTATGCTCGAGGAAGGCGTCAATGAGGGTGCCCGTATTGTAGAGGCGGCGCATGGTGCGCTCCACGAACTGGGGCGGGGTCAGCGGGTGCTTGGTGCTGTTGGCGAAATGACGGATGTCGGCGTTGTTGTATTTGAACGCGCCGGACTGCTCCAATTGCCTGAACTGCACGCGCCGGATGCCCGGCGGCATCTTTTCGATCAGGTCGAGCTTTCCATTGAGTTCCTTGAAATGCTCGAGCAAGGCGTCGTTGTCCGCGGTCAAAAGTTCCAGCGTGGCTCTGACGGTGGCGATCTGGTCAACATCTGTCATGGTGCCGAATCCTTATGCTGATGGCCGAAGCGCCCGCAATGCCTGCCATCGGATGATTTCAACCTGGGAGGCCGGGAAGACCGATTGAACGTGGTGCTGTCACTTAATGATACGTAATAAACCGGCAGGGAGTTTGGTATGGCGAATAATTGGGTGGCGCTGGCCGGGGTGATGGGCGCCCTGGGGGTGGCGCTGGGCGCCTTCGGCGCGCACGTGCTGAAGCTCTGGCTGCCGCTGCAGAAAATGACCATTTTCGAAACGGCGGTGCGCTACCACCTGTTTCATGCCTTGGCCCTGCTGATCGCCGCGCTGCTGATGACCATGCGCCCGGCGCGGGCGGCGGGTTTGCGCTGGGTGGCCGGCTTGTACCTTGCGGGCATCGTGTTGTTTTCCGGCGGGCTGTATGGCGCCGCGCTCAGCGATCTGGAGGCCTTCATGTGGGCGGCGCCCCTGGGCGGCATGGCCTGGATCTCCGCCTGGGGTCTGTTGGCCTGGCTGTTCTGGCGGGCGCGGGGGAGCGATTCCTAGCGGGACAGCCAGTGGTGGGATTGGGGCGCGCGCGTGGCGTGGGGCGCGATGGGCACGTTGATCAGGGCGGGCTCGCGGGCGGCCAGGGCCTTCTTCAGGGCTGAAGCCAGTTGGCGCGGGGTGTCGCAATGATAGCCCTTGCCCCCGAAGGCCTCCATGATCTTGTCGTAGCGGCTGCCGGGGGTGTACACGTGCACCGGCGGCGGGGCATCCGGCGGCAACTCGGCCACCCCTCCGCCGATGCCGTTGTTGGCGAAGATGATCCAGACAATGGGCAGCCCGTGCCGCACGGCCACTTCCACCTCCATCCCGTCGAAGCCGAAAGCCCCGTCCCCCATCAGGGCCACCACCGGTTTTTCCGGATGCACCACCGCCGCCGCCAGGGCGAATCCGCAGCCCACGCCCATGGTGCCCCAGGTGCCTGCGTCCAGGCGGTGGCGCGGCAGGTAGTTTTCGATCACCGTGCGGCTGATGTCCATGGTGTTGGAGCCCTCCGCGATGAACAGCGCGTCCCGGGGCAGCAGCTTCTGGATTTCGTGCAGGGGCCGGTAGAAACCCATCGGCACCTCGTCGGATTCCAAGGCCGGCGCCATTTCCGACTTTCTCTTCTCCACCTCCCCGGCCAGCTCCTTCAGCCAAGGGGACTGCGGGTCCAGGCGCCAGGGATCCTCTTCCAGCCTGGCCGCCATCTGCCCCAGCACGGCCTTCAGGTCGCCGGCGATGCCCACGGCGCAAGGGACGTTTTCGCCCAGTTCCTCCGGGGAGACGTCAATCTGCACCACCTTGACGTCCGGGCGGTAGCGGGGCGCCAGCCCGAAATGCATGATCCAGTTGAAGCGCGCCCCGGCCAGCAGGATCGCATCGGCGTTGGCCAGGGCATGGCTGCGCGCGGCGGCGACCGACCCCGCATGGTCGTCGGGAACCACCCCCTTGCCCATTGGGGTGGGCAGGAAGGGAATGCCCGTCCGTTCCAGCAGGCGCGTCAATTCCGGGGCCGCGTCGGCCCAGGCGGCGCCTTTGCCCACGATGGCCAGGGGCCGCTTCGCCTCGCGCAGCACGGCCAGGGCCTCGTCGATCAGCTCCGGCTCGCAGCCTTCCCGGGGCGGAGGGGGGACGGGAGGGGGCAGTTCGATCAGGGATTCGTCCACCAGGCCGTCAATAACGTCCGCGGGCAGGTCCAGGTACGCCGCGCCGGGCCTGCCGTACCAGGCCTGCCGCAGGGCCTGGGCGATCAGCCGTGGTATTTCCTCCACGCGCCTGGCCTGGCCCACCCACTTGCAAAAAGGTCTGGCGGCCTCCAGCTGGGGCGCTTCCTGAAACGCCCCCCGGTTGGCCAGGGGCAGGTCCGAAGAGCCGCTGAGCACCACCAGCGGCCAGCAATTGGCCTGGGCGTTGCCCATGGCCGTGATGGCGTTGGTCATGCCCGGGCCGGAGACGGTGAGCGCCACTCCCGGCCGGCCGCGCAGGTAGGCGGCGGCCTGTGCGGCAAATCCGGCGGCCTGCTCGTGGCGGGTGCCGATGAAACGGATGCCGGCCTCCTGGATGCGGAAGCCCACCTCCACCACGGGATAGCCCACCAGCCCGAACACCTCCTCCACACCCTGCTCTCGCAGGCAGCGCCCGATCAGTGCAGCGCCCTTTACCTCCGCCATGCTCTCCTAACTCCTCACCGGCCACGGCGCGTGCCGCGCCGGAATGTTCTCCGCGCCCGCAAGCTCTCTCCCCGCTTGAATTCAGCCCGGCGTCCGATCATTCCAAGGCCTCATTCCAGGACAAAGTACACCCGCCGGTTGGCCTTGCCCTTGTTTTCGGACTTGGTCAGGGTCAGCT
>CBDUSX010000071.1:0-11581 GCA_965369935.1 uncultured bacterium | reverse complement strand
TGCTGACCGGCCTTGGCGCCTCTGCGTGAAGGATTCCCAGGGCCGCCCCGCCCGCCAAATAATGCGCCCTACCTCCCTTTCAGTGCCTCCTCCAGGGCCGCTCGCATCACGTCCAGGGGCGCTTCGCTTCCCGTCCAGAAGTTGAAAGCCAGCCAGCCCTGGTGGAGCAGCATGCCGATGCCGTTGGCGGCTTTGAGGCCCAGCACCCGCGCCTGGGCCAGCAGGGGGGTTTCCGGCGGGGCATAGACGATGTCCAGCACCGCTTCGCGCACCCCCACTCCCTCCAGGGTCACCGGCGCCGCGCCGTCCCCCATGCCCACGGTGGTGGCGTTGACGAGCAGGTCGGGCGCGGCATCCTTCGCTTGCTCCAGACCCGAGGCCGTCACGTCCAGCTTCGGAAACAGCGCCCGGCAGTCCGCGGCCAGCGCCTCCGCATTGGCCGGGGTGCGGTTGGCGATGTGCAGGGCGGCCACCCCCCGGCCCAGCAGGCTGAAGGCGATGCCCCGCGCGGCACCCCCGGCGCCCAGCAGCAGCACCCGCTTAGCCTCCGGCTGCCAGTCCAGGTCATGGGCCAGGGAGCGCAGAAAGCCCTCGCCGTCGGTGTTGGTGCCGGACATGCGGCCGTCTTCGCAGCGCACCGTATTGACCGCGCCGATGGCCCGCGCTTCCGGGGTGATCTCGTCCAGCAGGGGCAGGATGGCCAGCTTGTGGGGCACGGTGAGGTTGAACCCGCCGACGCCCGCGGCGGCCAGGCCGCGCACGGCGCCCGGCAGGGCTTCCGGCAGCACGGGAAAGGGCAGGTAGACGGCGTTGATGCCCAGCGCCCGGAAGGCGGCGTTCTGCATGGCGGGGGAGAGGCTGGAGGACACGGGATGGCCCAGAATTCCGTATAGGCGGGTCTTCCCGTCAACGGCGATGCCCGCGCTCACTCCTCCTCTCCGAACTTGTCCTTGATCAGGCGCTGGATTTCCTCCAGGGCCGCCTCTTCGTCGCGCCCCTCCACGGAAAGGGTCAACTCCGTGTCCATGGCGCCGGCCAGCATCAGGATGTCCGTGATGCTCTTGGCGTCGGCCTCCTCGCCATCCTTGTTGAGGATGATTTTGGAGTCGAACTGGTGGGACAACTGCACCAGCTTGGCCGCCGCCCGGGCGTGCATGCCCAGCTTGTTGGTGATTTTCACCTTCGCGGTCTTCATGGCAACAAAGTCATGGCAGAGATATCATGGGAGCGATTTCATGGCGGCGGTCAGGGCGCTCAGGTGGAGAAATTATCGCCCGGCGGCCGGGAGGGGGCCGTGGGCCCCGCACGGTTCTCATTTGCACCACATTTCCCCGCGGGCCCGGATCCGCCAGAGTTGTGCCGCGGCGGCTGCGGTTCCTGTGGTAAATTTGCCACAGCACCCCGCCCGGACGCCTTCTCCAGCGTCATATGCCCTGGCGCCCCGGCCCGGTCTACTTGCCCTACTTACCCATGGCCCGCCGCAGGTGCTCCACCTTGTCCACTTTTTCCCAGCAGAATTCCGGCAACTCCCGCCCGAAATGGCCGTAGGCGGCGGTTTTCTTGTAGATGGGGCGCAGCATATCCAGGGTTTCTATGATCTCCGCCGGCTTGAGCTTGAAAATTTCCCGCACCAGGGCGGCGATGCGGCTATCTTCAATAATTCCAGTGCCATAGGTGTCCACCGTAATGGAGACAGGCTCCGCGAAGCCGATGGCGTAGGCCAGTTGCACCTCGCAGCGCGACGCCAGGCCCGCGGCCACCACGTTTTTGGCCACGTAGCGGGCCACGTAAGCCGCCGAGCGGTCCACCTTGGAGGGGTCCTTGCCCGAAAACGCGCCCCCTCCGTGGCGGCCCATCCCGCCGTAGGTGTCCACGATGATCTTACGTCCCGTCACCCCCGCGTCGCCGTGGGGCCCGCCGATCACGAACCGGCCGGTGGGGTTGATCAGGTAGCGGGTCTTGTCGTTCAGGTACTGGCTGGGAATGATGGGCCGGATCACCTGGTCTTTGATGTCCTTGACCAGGTCCGGATGGTCAATGTCCGCCGCGTGCTGGGAGGAAACCACCACCGTGTCCACCTCCACGGGCTTGCCGTCCACGTAGCGCATGGTCACCTGGGACTTGCCGTCCGGCCCCAGATAGGGAATTTCCCCCGAGCGGCGCACCTCCGCAAGACGCTCGGCCAGCCGGTGGGCCAGGAAAATGGGCATGGGCATCAGTTCCTTGGTTTCGTCGCAGGCATAGCCGAACATCAGCCCCTGGTCCCCCGCGCCCTGCTCCTTGTGCAGACCCCGGCCCTCGTCCACGCCCTGGGCGATGTCCGGAGACTGCTTGCCGATGGAAACCAACACGCCGCAGGTGCGGTAGTCGAACCCCAGGGAATTGCTGTCGTAGCCGATCGCCTTGATGGTGGAGCGGACGATCTCCTGGTAATCAATGCTCGCCGTGGTGGTGATCTCCCCGGCCAGCATCACCAGCCCGGTGGTGACGAGGGTTTCGCAAGCAACCCTGCTGTGTGGATCCTGCTTGATGAGCGCGTCGAGAACGGCGTCCGAAATCTGGTCGCACATTTTATCGGGGTGGCCCTCGGTGACGCTCTCCGAGGTGAACAATGATTCCTTCATCTTAAATATTCCCTAAGTAGTTGATATAACATTGTTAAAATAAAAAAAGAAACCAACTCCAACGCCCGCTGCCGAATTGCGAAAATGAACTGATTCGTGATGTGGCGCGTTAAACATAGAATACTAGTCAAAACGCGGACAAAGTTCATCCAATTTCTAGGCTTCAGGATTTCTCCATTTTTTTTCGCCCATGACCCATGCAGGGCACGTCGCAGGGGGATAAGACCCTGAAAGGACAAGAGGAACGGCGGAGCGGCCCGGAGCGCCGGCAATTCCCCGCGGCTGACCGAAGAATAGCGTGGCAGGCGGCGGGCCTTTTGGCGCGAATCTGGCAACAGAATGCAATAGAAACGATAACAACCTGGAAATAAGTCTGGAATCAGATCGAACCGGGGTCCGAATCTAAAGGGCCCAGCAGGAGGATTGGAGCAGGAAGGCCATCGGGTGACGGAAGAAGGCGCTGGCCTTCCGGCAGAAATCGCCGTGGGTTTCGGGAACGCCGTTTCAGGTTAAGATTTGCGTTCCAGTGCGGAATGGGTATCATTCCACAAATCAACCTAGGAAATGAGGCACCAATGATCAGAAAAGCATTGCAGTCAGGTGCATTGGCTTCGATTGTCCTGCTGCTGGGCACGATGGCTTATGCCCAGAACTCGGAAATCGTCGCCAGCCTGGACCGCCTGGAAGGCCGCGCCCAGGTCATCGTCGCCGAAACCAACCGCAGAGTTACGGGACGCAATGGCCTGTTGCTGAAAGACGGCGATACCGTCATTACCAAGGCAAAGTCCCGGGTCACGATCAAGTTCCGGGATGGCTCGGAAGTGCGGCTGTTTCCCAAATCCCAGTTCGTCATTCAGGCCATCAAGGAAAGCCGCACCAAACAACGCGCGTTTTCCTACCGCCTGTTCCTGAAGCTGGGCTCCATCTGGGGGCAGTTCGTGCCACAGCGGCAGGTGGCCTCCATCAGGATGCCCACCGCCACCATCGGCATCAAGGGAACCACCCTGCGGGCGGTGCACAGGAACGGCAAGGGCCGGGTGGCCCTGACCGAAGGGCGCGTCGTGGTGTCCAACGACGGCAGCAAGGTAGAATTGCTGCCCGGCAAGCGCTTGCCCGATTTCACCTCGGACGACGATCTGACCAAGCTCGTCGAGGATATTCCGTTCAAGGTGGACATCAAGTCGGAAAAGCGCGAGCTGAAGTTCTCCCGGAACCAGCCCGAAGAGGTGTTCGTCACGCTGCAACTGATCAACATCAAGACCGGCGCGGAAGTGCACCGGGCGGGCAAGATCTACTTCCGCAGCAACTACGGCCGCATCGCCTATCCGCCGGTGGCCGCGCTGGACCAGCGCGGGTTCACCCGCGTGCCGCTGGTCATCTCCCCGCCTGAGCTCGGCGACGACAAGCTGGAAGGCAGCGTCTACGTCTGGGCGCTGATTGACGAGGAGGACGCGGACGATACGGTGGAAGGCAAGATCCTGTTCAGGATTCCGGTGCGCAGCGGCAAGGAGCGCATCCGCATCGAATCCAAAACCGGCGAAGGCAGGCGCGTCAACTAAAGCCGCGCAGGGGCGCTGCCAGATAGGGCGCTCCGCTCTTCACCGCATCATTTCCTGTTGAATGCACCGGCCCCGGCGGGATTCCCCGCCGGGGCTTTTTTTGTGAATATGCGGGGGGGCTGCAACGCTGCGAGTCTCGCGTTGCTTCCCCCGATTTCTGTTTGTGAAATATTCAGGTTATTCGCCCGCGGCGGCAGGCTTGTTCTTCAGCCAGCGGGCCGCGTCCGGAAAAGGCACCCGCCCGTCATAGATGCGCGCCTTCTGCGCCGAGGCCAGCTGATCGTCGTAGACCGCCGAGCGCGAAGCCGGCACGGACTTCATGGCTTGCAGTTCGTTGCGCACTTTCGTGTAGCGGCGCAGGGCAAGCTCCTCCTCCGCCGTGCCGGCGGCCTCCTTCAATTTCCGCAGCAACTCGTCGCGGTGGGCGGTCTTGATGAGGGCGACTTCGTATTGCAGGTGCAACTCGCCGAACTGCGATGCCTCCACCCTGCGCGGCGTCTCCACGATCAGCGCGCGGATCACCGCCGCCACCTCCGGCAGGCGCTCGGCCAGTTGCTCCGCGTCCGCCTGGGCCAGTTCCTCGTCTGTCAGGGAAAGCATTTTCCTGTAGAGGCGGCACAAATCCGCATCGGTCAATTCCTCGGGCCGCAGCAGTTCCCGGGCCTTCGCCGTCAGCGCCGGCTGATGCATCAGGACGGTCAGCGCCATGTGCTGATGGCGGGTTTCCCGGGAGGCCAGGTTGACCGTCTCCCCGCCGGCCGGCTGCTTTGCGGCGCCCTGCCGGGCGGGATGGAGCGCCCGCGAGACGGCCTCCGCCCGCACGCCCAGCAGATCGGCCAGGTAGCGCACGCTCATGTCCCGGGCAGCCTCCCCGCGGATTTCGGAGAGCAGCGGCACCAGTTCGCGCATGGCGCGCTCCTTTCCTGCGGGGGAGTTGCCATGCTGGCGCAGGGTGTTCCAGACCAGGTATTCCAGGATGGGCACGGCGGAGGCCAGGGATTCCGCCATGGCGTCCTGGCCGCGCTTTGCCAGCAGGTCGTCCGGGTCCAGCCCGTCGGGCAGGGTGGCCACCCGCGCTTCCATCCCCCGGTTGAAGAACAGCGGCGCGGAGCGCATGGCCGCCTTGATGCCCGCCTGATCCCCGTCGAACAACAGCACCACCTGATCCGCGTAGCGCTCCAGCAGGGTCAGGTGATCCGCGGTCATCGCCGTGCCGCAGGTGGCCACCGCTTCGGAGAAGCCGTGCATGTGCATGCGGATGACGTCCAGGTAGCCTTCCACCAGCACGGCGCGGCGGCTGCGGCGCATGGCTTCCTGGCCCTCCGCCAGGCCGAACAGCACCCGCCCTTTCTGGTAGAATCTGGTCTCGGGGGTGTTGAGATATTTGGGCGCGTCCTCGGCATCTATGGTGCGCCCGCCGAAGGCGATGCATCCGCCGCGCGGCTCGCGGATCGGGAAGACGACGCGCTTGCGCAGCAGATCGTAAGGATTCCCGCTCTTGCCCTTCTTGACCAGCCCGGCCAGTATCTGATCGTCCAGGGCAAAGCCCTTCCCGGAGGCGTGCTCCACCAGTCCCTGCCAGGCGTCGAGGGCAAAGCCCAGCCCGAATGCCGTCCAGGTGTCCTCCTCGATGGAGCGCCCGCGCAGGTACATGCGCGCCGCTTCCCCCTGGGGCCGGTTCAGCAGGACTTCGTGGAAAAAACGGGCCGCCTCCTCCAGCACCTCCAGGGCCCGGCCGGCCGGGGGGCGCCGTCCCTCCGTCTCGATGGTCACCCCCACCCGCCGGGCCAGGGCGCCCACCGCCTCCGGGAAGCTCAGCCGCTCGTAGGCCATCAGGAAGTCCACCACGCTCCCGCCCGCTCCGCAGCCGAAGCAGTGGTACATGCCCCGCTGGGGGTTGACCATGAAGGAAGGGGTTTTTTCCGAATGGAAAGGGCAGAGCCCCTTGAAGTTGGAACCGCTGGGGCTGAGGGAAATCTTTTCGCCGATGATCTGGACGATATCGGCCCGCCGCTTCACTTCCGCGACGGCATCGCGGGTAATCGCCATGCTATGTCATCCTTGACGTCTTCTTCGACCCTTGCGGGGTCTTCCATGATTCTTAGCGGGCACGTCCTGTACCCGGCGGACATCCTGTCCTGTCTCAACATGCCGGCCCTTCGCGATTCCGTTCGCGGTAGGCCGGTTTCCATGTTCTCTTTGTTGATAAGTGAACCTGCGGGGCGGTGTCAACCGCAATCGCAATTATGTTTTAACCGTCTGATATTAAAAAGATTTTATGGAGCTCTCGCGGCGAAACGCCCGGGGCCGCCGGCGGCGCGCGCGCATCCCCCTGAACTCATTGACTGAATTTACTAGTAGTGCTCCAGGTAGACCGGCCGGCCCTGGCGCAGAAAGCTGATGACCCTGGCTTCGCTGCGTTCGATGGGCTGCTTCACGCCCCGCAGAACGATCTGATAGGGCACGGCCTTGCCCTCCGGTATGCGGAAGTTCACGTCGTTGCGCCCATTGCCGTAGCCATAGTAAGCCGCGATGGCCGGCAGGGCCCAGGTGGCAAGCTGGCCTTCGTTGAGCAGATTGCCCGCGTAGCCCTGGCCGTTGTGGAGCGGCTGGCCATTGGCGTAGACCATGCCCGCCAGGCGGATCCAGCCGACCTTATCGCCCGTGCCGAAGTGGTTCACGATCTCGCCGGTGAGCACGTAGAGCTTTTCCCCGCTGGGTTTGTTGGTGACGAAGTAGCCCCCCCGGGTGGGCGAAACCGCCAGTTCACTCGGGGCGCCGGCCTGCAGGGCGTATCCGCTGGAGGGGCCGGGCTGAACCAGCAGCGCGGCGCCCCAACCCACCGAAAGCAGCACGGCCAGCACAATGGCCGCCGCGAGCAGCCGGAACCTGCGCTTTTCCACGTCCCCCCGCACCTCATGACCCTGCACGGGCGGGTTGGTGGCGCCGGAAGAAGAGGATTCCGCCTGCACGGCGGGCAGGTTGTGGTCTATCCCCATGGCGCCGGCGATCTCCGGATCTTGGGCCGCTTCCGCATCCAGGGGCGGAGGCTCCACCGGGGCATCCCAGGCATGGTCCGCGGGCGCTTTTCCATCGTCTTCCGCCCCAGCGGCCAGGGGCGCCACGAAGGGCGGGGCGTCCTGCAACTCGGAGGACATCCCCTCGGCGAAGGCCTCCTCCTCATCCAGCGCAGGCGGCGGCACATCGGCCGGCGGTTCGCCGGGCTTGAGGAAGAAGCTGTACTTCTGCTTGTCGGGAATGGTGCCGCCGCCGATCGAAGGCCCGAGCCGTCCCTCGTCGCCGAAGGACACCGCCTCCAGATAGGCCCGATCCGCGTCCAGGGGGTTGGTGAGGGACGATTCCCCGGGCGGCGCATCGAGGGAGGCCGGGTCTTCCCCGGACGTGCCCCAGGCTCCACGGGGCGCGGCCGCCGGGGGGTTTACCTGCAAGTCGTCGAACATGCCGGCCACCCGGGAATCATCCGGCAGGGGCATGGGCTGCTCCCCCCGTTCCGTGACGGGAGGCTCGCTTGGCGGCCCGCCGGAAGGGGAGAACTCCTGCGAGGCGGGCGGCCCCTCCTCTCCCGCGGAAGGCGGGGGCGGAGCCTCCGCGAATTCGGGCGGCACGGAAAACTTATGTCCGCAGGCGGAGCATTTCAGCTTCAGGCCGGGCTTGTGCAAAGGCTGGCGGGGCACTCGGTAGCGCGCGTCGCAATTGTCGCAGTGCAGCACCACCAACTCCCCATCGCCCCCGTTGCCGCCTGGGGCGGCGGAGGGTTCGACTTGCGGGTCCGGGGGTAAATCCTCCTGGGGATCAATGTAGATCGGGGCGTTGCACTTCTTGCATTTAATGAAGGTCTTGCGGTTCGGAATCCGTTCCAGATTGAGCCGGTACTTCGAATTGCAGGATTGGCACTGGATGAGCATCGGGGTTTCGCCCTTTCTGTATCAAGACCGGCCGCTTGCCGCGGAAGACTCTCTCAAATTCCCTGAGTCTATGCCGGCGCCAACAACTAAAATTCGGACACAAAATTAAAAAAAGTCAATCGGTTTATCGCCTGGCTTGTTCCCTGCATTGCTTGAGGAAAATGTAGAAATACCACCATTCGCCCGCCTCCCCAAGATAGAGAAAAACGGGCGTAATTGGTAGTATTTCCAATATAAAATCAAGCCAGTGACCATGAACTGCGTTCGACATAGGCTCAGCCTGCTGCTGTGCGCCGCCTGTCTGCTCTGGGCGGGAGGTTCCTCCCTGTCCGCGCAGACCGCCCCCGAACAGCCGCAGACCGCCCAGGCACAGCCCGTACAGCCGCAGGCCGCGGAGGGCCAGGCAGCGCAGGCGCCCCCCGGCTCCCCGGAGACCGGCGTGCCTTTCCAGCCCGCGCAGCCGGAGGATCGGCAGGCCGCCGAGCCCCCCCAGCAGCCCGCGCAAGCGCAGGAAGCCCAGGCAGAACCCGCGGCGCAAGCCCCCCAGCCATCCGCGGCACAAGCCCCCCAGCCTCCCGCCCCTCAGGAGGAGGCGGAACGGCCCGGAAATGGCGAGTGGGAGAAGGGCGCGCTGGAAAATGTTTTTCCCGACAATCCCACCAGGATCAGGGTCGTCGTGCTGAACGCGCCCGGACAGGCAAAGTTGGGCGGCATGGTCGCCTTTCTGCTGGAGGAATACCGCAGGAAGGAACTGGAGCGAAAAATCGGCAAGAAAATCGCGGTCGTGAACACGTCCAGCCTCACTACCGGCGTACGGGAATCGATCATTTTCTACCGCCCGGGCCATCTGCGCGCCGCGTTGATCATGGCCGACGTAATTCCGGGCAAGCAGGCCGTCAGGCCCATGGTGCCCAATGCGCGGGGCAAGATCGGCATTGACGTGGAAATTCGGCTGGGGCGGGAAGCGCCCTGACAACCAATCAGCTAGGGATGGCTATGATCTGCACACGATTGATCCGGCACTTGAGCCTGTTTCTGGCAGCCGCGGGCTGGGCGGCAACGGCCCTCTCCGCGCCCCAATACACCGACAAGGAAAACGCGCTCAACCTGGCCGAGGCCCTGGACAAGGGCATCTACCAGAACCACCTGATTACCTCGACCTTCGTGCAGAGCGTGGGCAAGGGCCGCTTCTTCGTGAAGGTGATCCTCGACAACGGCGGTGAGCACAACTGGGATCTGCACCAGATCCGCAGCCGCAGCCAAAACGAGGTGCTGGTGCTGCGGAACAACCGGGCACTGCTGTTTCCCTCCGACGGCAGCAACGATTTCGTCACCCTGGACAAGACCCTGTTTTCCCGCACGGCGCTCAGGGCGCGGGTGTACACCAAGCGCTACAAGAATTCCGACGTGCTGGCCGGGCAGCAGATCAATTTCGGCGTCCACCGCTTCAACCTGGTGCGCCTGCTCAAGCTCAGGCCGGGCAAGGACGAGCAGGGCTACAGGCACCACTACGTGCTCGATATGGAGAACGGGCAGCGGGAGCTGCTGAGTTTTCTGGACGCCTACGACGTGCTGGCCCGCAAAGCCCTGCACGCCGACCCGCGCGCCGTCTCTCCGGTGATGCGCTCCCCCTACCGCATCCGGGGGGTCAAGCCGATTCCCCTGAGCGAGGTGGGCGACACGGGCACGGGCAAGTTCGGAGTGGAACTCAAATTCGACCGGGCGGTGGCGCTGGAGCCGGGGCATTTCCCCTTCCGCTTCCGGGAGAACGGCAACGGCAAGAGGCGCGCCCACAGTCCGAGGTTTCTGGTGGAAATCACCGCCCCCAACGCGGTGCTGGAAACCCCCGTGGCGGCGATCCGCACCCTGGAGTTCCTGCGGGACGTGCAGGTGGTGGCCGACAACCGGAATCCGGTGCGCCTGCTGCTTCGCGCGGCGATCACCCCCGACGTGATGAACTTCCCGCCGGAGGTGGCGGTGCAGGGGGACACGGTGCGAATCTCCTTCACCAAGGTGGTGGACCAAAGCGTTTACGACCGGCAGGAACTGATCCGGAAAGACCTGCTGTTGCGGCAGGACCGCCTGCTGCACCGCAAGCTCACGCCTGAAGAAGCCGAGATGCGCAAGGTGTACCTGGAGCGGTTGGACTCCGGCGACAAGCTGGTGCACCGGGCACGGCGGGCCAAGCCTTTCTCCGAGCGCCACAACCTGCTGACCCAGGGCATGAAGGAATACCAGGAGGCCGCCGCCAACGCCGCCACGGACGGCTTGCTGCGGGAAGCCCTGCGCAAGCGCAACGTGGTGATGGTCAAGCTGCCGCTGCTGGTGATCGCCCATGTGGAGGACGCGCTCCAGCGCGGCCAAGGCTCAGGCGAGATGAGAAGGATGCTGGAGGAATCCGCCCTGCTCACCAGGGACCGGCAGGTGCTGAACAAAATCCGCAAGCTGCTGACCCACCCCAGTCTGAACTGACACCCCCCGGCACGCGCCTTCATCCCGCGCGTGCCGGTTCTTTTTTCCCGCACAGATTTCCCGCGCAGACTCCCCGCGCGGATTTCCCGCCAGAACGGCAGCGCCCACGTCCGGGCCCCGTCATGCCGCACCAGGGACGAGCCCTTTCCGGCGCGGCTTCAGGGCGGATAGACCTTTCCTTTTTTATCAGAAAAGACTACCCTTTTTTTTATAGATTTCTTATAAATCCAGCCTGGGATTCGGTGAGCGGATTTATTTTGACTGAACAGGGAGAGGGGCGTGAAAGCAGTCGGATACACCTGCCTCAACACGTTGAGCCAGCAACCCAAGAATTTCACCCTGGCCGTGCAGGAAAAGGCCATCAAGAAATACGTCAAGGCCAGGGGCTGGGAGCAGATCGAGATTTACCAGGAGGTGATTTCCAGCGGCAATGCCCAGAATCAGCCGATGCTGGACAAGATCATCGCGGATTCGAGCACGGGAAAATTCGACGTGCTGGTGGTGGCGCGGCTGGACAGGCTGACCCGCAACATCCGCAAGCTGAACACCCTCATCTCCACGGTGTGCATGAAGAACGGGGTGGGACTGACCTCCATCGAGGAAGGGCTGGACACCTACACCGCCAGCGGCGAGCTTGCGCTGAAAATCATTGACATCGTGACCAAGTGGGACACCAAGCGCATCTCCGACCGCACCCGGGAAATCATCGCCCGCAAGCGCGCCAAGGGCGAGCCGGTGGGTCATGCGCCCTTCGGCTATACTTACAAGAACAAGAAGCTGGTGACGGTGAAAGGGGAGTTGGAAACCGTCGGCCTGATCCGCAGGCAGCGCGAAACCGGGATGAGCTACCACAAGATCGCCAAATTCCTCAACGACCGGAAGATCACCTCCAAGCGCGGTGGCGTCTGGTATGCGGAGACGGTAAAAACGGTCTTCCGGAGCTCCGGCGCCGAAACGCCCACGGCTCCGCCCGGCTGAACACGGCGCCGCCCGGCTGAAC
>CBDUSX010000070.1:0-11594 GCA_965369935.1 uncultured bacterium | reverse complement strand
CCAACATGATGGAAAACTCGCCGGTCAACACCATGTTCGCCAACAAGGACCTGGAATTGACCTATCTCAATCCCGTCTCCAGGGAGACCCTGAAATCCCTGGAGGCCTACCTGCCCTGCAAGGTGGAGGAGCTCATCGGCAAGAACGTTGACGTCTTCCACAAGGACCCCAGCTATCAGCGGGGCATCCTGGGCAATCCGGCCAACCTGCCCCGCCAGGCCAACATTCAGGTGGGGCCGGAAACCCTGGACCTGCTGGTCTCGGCCATCTACGACGGCAAGGGCGAGTACATCGGAGCCATGGCCACCTGGTCGGTGATCACCGAGAAGCTGCGCCTGGACAACGAGGCGGCCCGCATCACCAACATGGTGGATACGGCCAACCTGAACATCATGATGGCCGATACGGACTTCAAAATCATCTATATGAACCATGCTTCGCTCACCACGCTGAGGCAATTGCAGGCCTATCTGCCGGTGCAGGCGGATCAGCTGGTCGGGCAGAGCATTGACATCCTGCACAAGGATCCCAGCTATCAGCGCAACCTGCTCAACAACCCGGCCAATCTGCCCCACCAGGCCGAAATTCAGGTGGGGCCGGAAACCCTGGACCTGAACGTGGTGGCCATCAAGAACAAGGCCGGCGATTACATCGGGCCCATGGTGACCTGGGCCGTGATCACCCAGGAAAAGGCCAACATTGAACGCGACAACCAGGTGCGCTCCCAGGTGACGGAAATCGCCACCGAGTTGACCGACTCGTCCAACTCCATGGTGTCCCTGGCCAACATGATGGCCGCCAACGCGGAAGAAAACTCCGCCCAGGCCAACAACGTGTCCTCCTCCGCCGAGCAGGTGAGCAGCAACGTGAGCTCCGTGGCGACGGCGGTGGAGCAAATGTCGGCCACCATCAAGGAAATCTCCAAGACGGTGCTGCAGTCAACGAATGTCACGCAAACCGCCGTGGACCAGTCGAAGATGGCTGGGGAGGTGATCGCCCAGTTGAGCGAGAGCTCCCAGGAAATCGGCAAGATCACCAACGTGATCACCAACATCGCCCAGCAAACCAACATCCTGGCCCTCAACGCCACGATCGAGGCCGCGCGGGCGGGCGAAGCCGGCAAGGGCTTCGCGGTGGTGGCCAACGAGGTGAAGGAACTGGCCAAGGAAACCTCCAAGGCCACCGGGGAAATCTCGCAGAAAATTGAGGACATTCAAAAGAAGGCCGTCGAGGTGGTCAACGCCGTGGAGGAGATCAACACGATCATGACGGAAGTGGACACCCTGTCCACCACCGTGTCCAGCGCGGTGGAGGAACAGGCGGCCACCACCAACGAGATCACCCGCAGCATGAGTGAAACCAGCACCGGTGTGAACGAGATCGTGAAGAACATCGGTGGCGTGGCCGAATCGGCGGCGGACAACAGCCAGAAGAGCCTGGAAACCAAGGAAGGCTCCGAGGCGCTGGGCGGCCTGGCAAACCGCTTGTCCGACATTGTCAAACTGTTCGAAACAAAGGAGAATTAGGCTCCGGCCCGAACGGAATTGACAGAAGGCCGTGCGGGATCGTCAAGGGGCCGGTCTCCCGGATAACGGGGGCGCCGGCCCTTTTCTTTTGTGCCGGCTTTCGTTCGGCACCCAACCATTGCCGCGGCACTGACGATGCAGAAAATTTCCTCATCCCTGGGAAAAAGGGGGCTGGACCTGCTCAAGCTGGCGGGCACCAGCTTCCGGCTGGCCCGGGCGGACGAGGAAACAGTCGCCCAAAACGCCCGCCGCTACCTCACCCTGAGCATGGGGAAAATGAAGGGCCTGCCCCAGAAGGTGGGCCAGATTCTCTCCATGGGGGATTCGGAGGAGTCCGGCGATTTCGACGCGCTCACCGAAGACAGCCAGCCGCTGGAATTTTCCGTTGTCGAGCAGGTGCTCAACCACGAGTGGAAACGGCCCTGGCGGGAGGTGCTGGCGGATATCGAGCAGCGCGGGCGGGCAGCCTCCCTGGGCCAGGTGCACCGGGCGCGGCTGCACACGGGCGAGGAGGTGGCCGTCAAGGTGCAGTATCCCGGCATCGCCAAGGCGGTCAACGCCGATCTGAAGATGCTGGGCTGGCTCTCCATTCCCCTGGGCGGGTTCCGCAAGCAGTTCAATCTGGAAGGCTACCGCAAGGAAATCGTGCGCGACCTGGAGGAAGAGCTGGACTACCTCAAGGAGGCGCAGAACCAGCACCAATACGAGTTCCTGTCCAAATACACACCCGGCCTGGTGGTGCCCCGCCTGTTCGGCCAGTTCACGACCCAGCGGGTGCTGGTGTGTGCCTGGGAAGACGGCGAGACCCTGCGGCAGGTGGCCGAAGGCTGGAGCGAGCAGGAGCGGAATTCCGCGGCGCGCGCCTTCCTCAGCCATGCCCTGGGCTTTTTCCAAACCGGATTCATCCATGCCGACCTGCATCCGGGCAATTTCCGCTTTCGCAAAAACGCAGGCGGGGACGCGCACCTGGTGCTCTACGATTTCGGCTGCGTCTTTCGCGCGGAGACGCCGCTCCGGCTGGCCCTGCTGCGCCTGATCCGCATGACGGAGGAAAACGGCAGCGACGACCCCTACCCGTTATTCATCAAACTTGGCTTCAACCCCGACTTTCTGGAGCCCCTCGCCCACAAGCTGCCCGCCCTGTGCCGGGTGATGTTCGAGCCGTTCATCCTGCCGGGGCCTTACGACGTCAACCGCTGGGAACTGGGCGGCCGGGTGGCGGCGGTGCTGGGGGAGGACCGCTGGAATTTCCGCGTCGCCGGACCACCGGAGTTGATTCTGCTGATGCGCATGTTCCATGGGTTGATCCATACCCTGCGCAGCCTGAAGGTGGCCATTCCGTGGAATTTCTATGTGGAGCCGATCTGCGCCCAGTTCGCCGAGGACATGGCGGCCCTGCCTCTGGAGGTGCCCGAACGTCCCGAGCGGGGCTTTGCCAGCGTGGCCAGGCACCTGAAAATTCAGGTGCGCCGGGACGGGGAGACCAAGGTCAAGCTGACTTCCCCTGTGCAGGTGATTGACAGCCTGGATGATGCCATGGGCGAAGATTTGCTGCGGCAGATCAGAGAGCAGAACATTGACCTTGCCGAACTCGTGCACCAGGTGCGGCAAAGCGGCTACCGGCCCCAGGAAGTGTTCCGCCTGGACGGGGAGGGCAAGGAAGTGCGGGTGTGGCTGGAATGAGTCCCAGGCCGGGCGGACAGTCCTCCCGCCGCGCCGCCCCCTGGCCTCAGCCGGCCGCGTGGTGCTCCGCCATCGCCTTCAGGTGCGCGGCCGCGCAGAGCCGTAATGCGTGAAGGTTGTAACCTCCCTCCAGGATGCTCAGGGTGCGCCCGCCGGTGAAAGGGCGGGCGGCCCGCAGCAGGATGTCCGTCATGGCCGCGAAGTGGTTGTGATCGAGCGGCATGCTGGACGACGGGTCGCTCCGATGGGCGTCGAAGCCCGCGGAGATCAGCAGCAACTCCGGCCGGAAGGCGGCGGCCACTTCCTCCACCGCGCCCGCGAAAATGTCCATGTATTCCTCCGCCGGGATGCCCGCCCGCACCGGTTCGTTGCGGTTGAAGCCCTCCCCTGCCCCGCGCCCCACCAGCTCGCGGCCCCCGGCCTCCTCGAACAGATCGGCCTGATGAATGGACAAGGTGAACACCGCCGGGTCCTCGAAGAAAATCTCCTGGGTGCCGTTGCCCGGATGCGCGTCCCAATCCACGATCAATACGGACTTGACGCCGTGGCGCTCCCGGGCATACGCGGCGGCCACGGCCACGTTGTTGAACACGCAAAAACCCAGAGCGCGAAAGCGGTTGGCGTGATGGCCCGGCGGGCGGACGGCGCAAAACGCCGCGGCAAGCTCGCCGCCCATGATGCGGTCAACGGCCTCGCAGCCGGCGCTCGCCGACAGCAGCGCCTGGGAAAAGAGATCGGGAGTGACCATGGTCTCCCCCGCGTCCAGGTAGCGCAGCCCGTTCCCGTGGGCGCGGCGCACCTTTTCGATGTACTCCGACTCGTGCACGGGCCGCAGAATGATGGAGCCGCGGGCCTCGAAGGGGAAAGACCGGCCCGCTATGCCGGCCTCGCCGAACACCGCCTGTGGCGCCAGCACGCGGCAACGCTCCGGAATTTCCGGGCACGCAAAGCCGGTCTTGCGCCCGCTAAGGCGTTCGTCCCAGAAATAGCCGACCTCGCCAGCCATATCAGGAGCTTCCGTCTCGCTGTCTGAGGTTGTAATTGAGGATTTTCACGGCTGCCGCGGTCTTGTCCTCGAAGTCACGGGTGAGGGCGGGAATGTCCAGACCCTCGAGCTTCAACTCCTCGCGGGTAAAGTTCCGCTGCTCTTCCTTGTATCCCACGAAGGACGACTCTTCCAGCACCTTTTCCACCGCCGGGTGAGCCGCCAGGCAGCTGATCGAGTACAGGCAATCGCCGAAGGTACTCAGCAGATAGGTGTTGACGCTGAGCAGCAGCACCCGGCCCACCCCCAGATTGCGATGGCTGTTGCTGCCGATCACCAGGTCAATGCGCGCGAATCGGTTGAGCTTTCCCTTTTTTTGGGCGTTGGGCTGCACGACGAATGACACCACCCCGACGTCCTGCTCCTGCTCGCGCAGCGCCAGTACGTCGAGCAACGCCTCCTCCGCGCCGTGTTCTCCATCCGCCAGACTGACCAGGCCGGGCTCCAGATGCCGGAAAGAGCGGTAGGTGTCCAGGTCGCCCCGGGTCAGGCCCAGCCTGGGATAGGATTCGAAGATGCCGGAAAGCTCCGCGCCGATGGACAGGGGGGCTGCAAGGATCGCATTCATCGTCACCCAACCTGATTGAACGGCATCATTGAACGAGAGCATACTGCGTCGCAGCCGCGGCCGGTTCCATCCTCGGAAAGCCTCCCCGGATCCTATATGGTTGAACGTCGAATCGCGCAATTGGTCCCCGCCCCGCTGCCGCCTCCCTCCCTGCGGGAGGGGCGAGCCTATACGAAAATCACCAAGCCGGAGACGTAGGTGACGATCCACAAGGGAATGAGCACCTTGAACAGGCGCTTATGGAGCGGATGGCGCTTCAGGCCCGCCAGGATCTGGACGATCAGCACAAGCAGGGTCAGGGTGGCCACGCCGCGATGGGTCAGCAGCACGGCCCTGGCGCCTTCCGCACCTCCGGCCATGTCCTCCAGCCACATGGCAGCGCTGTAGGTGCCGTCAAACCCATACACCCCGACCAGCAACGTCACGGCGATGCCCAGGGTGCAGGCAAAGCCCAGCCCCATCAGCTTCTGGTGCAGGGCGTTGTTGCGGATGCGCATGCTGTATCCGGCAATGTAAAATAACGTGGCAACGGTAAACACCAGCTTGACGGCTACAATCATAGGGAACCGGATGGTGAGAAAAGAAGCGCGGTCATCCGCGGACATCCTGGGGAAATCCGGGCCGCGCGGGAGCAAGGGGGGAAGGAGCGCCCTTCCCCCCGGTTATTGGGGCTGGACGGGGTCTTACTTGCGCGTCACCATTTTCCCCACGTCCACGGCCACGATCAACAGCGCGCACGAGCCGAGGATGGCGGGAACGATGAACACACCTTCGATCTGCGCCTGATCCAGCCAGCTGCCAAAGATGTCGTCTCCCCACAATGCGCCGAAATAGCCCACGACGCACTTGGAGGCGAAAGACCAGTGACCCGGATTCACATAATATTTCAGGCCGTAGTGCAGGACTCCGGAGACCACCACGCTGACCACGAGCAGAATAATAAAACCGGAAAATTCCATGATCGAATCCTCCTTTGCTGCGGAATTTCTCAGGAACCCGCCCCCGGAACAGGAGCGGCCGCGATGGTGAGCCGAACAACACCCCTCATGTTGCCGTGCCGCCCAATCGGCTCCGTTAACATGGTCAATTCCATTTGACGGGCGGCAGCTGAGTCGCCTCAATTTGCGACCGAATGATTCTACTACGATTTGTCAACAAAGGGGGAGCCGAATGTCGTCACGGCCCCTTGCACCGCCCCGGCGGCCGGGCCTCACAGGGCCGCGACCACCGTGATTTCCACGCGCACCTCCGGCCGGGCCAGGCGGGCTTCCACCGTGGTGCGCCCCGGCGCATTGCCCGGCTCCACCCAGGCGTCCCAGACCTCGTTCATGGCGGCAAAATCCCGCATGTCGGTCAGGTGGATCAGGGCGGAGAGCATTTTGCCCTTGTTGGTTCCCGCCTCTTCCAGCAGCTTTTCCACCTTGGAGAGCATGTCCTGCGTCTGTCCGGCGGCGTCCAGGCTTCTGTCGTTGGCGGTCTGCCCCGCCAGGTAAACGGTGTTTCCGTGAATGTTGATGGAACTCATGCGATCACCGGTATGAATGCGCGTAATCTCCATGCCTGCCTCCTTCGCTGCAATGTGATTTTCGTGGGGCGCCCCGGGACGGGAAGCACATTCCACTGAACGTTGTGCTATTCTGCACGATTGGGGTCGGCTTGTGTATGGCGCATCCCAGCGCCGGGCCGGCCGGAAAGAGAGCGCCGGGGCCGATCAGCGCGGGACGGGCTGCGCCCGTGCCCGCAAGGGAAGCGTCCCGGAGGAGATCATGGCGGAGGAGGCGGACACCGCAGGCGGCAACCGCTGGATATTGCTGGTGGTGCTGATGGTGGGCACGTTCATGTCCATCCTGGATTCCACCATCATGCACGTGGCCATGCCGCACATCATGTCCTCCTTCGGTTCCAACGTGGAGAAGACCCAGTGGATCACCACCGGCTTCATGATCGCCGCCGCGGTGGCCATGCCCCTCACCTCCTGGCTGGGCCGGCGCGTGGGATATGGCAGCCTGTTCCTGGCCGCCCTGGCCGTGTTCACCATCGGCGCCTTTTGTAGCGCCATGGCCTGGTCCCTGGACGGGCTGATCTTCTCGCGAATTCTGCAGGGCGTCGGCGGGGGCATCGTCCAGCCCACCGCCCTTGCCCTGCTGGCCCGCTCCTTTCCGCCCAGCATGCGCGGACGGGCCTTCGGCGTGTGGTCCATCGGGGTCATGATCGCCCCCACCCTGGGCCCGACGGTGGGGGGGATGCTGATAGATTTCTTCAGCTGGCGCGCCATCTTCACCATGAGCCTGGGCATGGGCGTCATCGCGCTGACGCTGGCTGCGGCCATCCTCAGCCGGGAGCGGGACGAGGCGCCGCAGCCCTTCGACTTCCCCGGCTATCTGGCCCTGGCCGTGTTTCTGGTGAGCGCCCTGCTCACCGTCGCCAACGGCCAGGACAAGGGCTGGAGCTCCAACATCATCCTGCTGGGCGCGGCGCTGGCCGCGACCTCCCTGGTGTTGTTCCTGGTGGTGGAGTGGGACGCGGAGCATCCCATCGTGCCCCTGCGGCTGTTCCGCACTCCCGACCTGTCCCTGGCTCTGGTGTTGAACGTGTTCAAGGCCACCGCCTGGGGCGGAGGCAGCTTTCTGCTGCCGGTGTTTCTGCATCAGGTGCAGCGCCGGGCCAGCATGCAGATCGGGTTGTTGATGATGCCCGGCGCGATGATGATGGCCCTGGGCAGCCCCCTGGCGGGCATTCTCACCGACCGCTTCGGCGGGCGCTGGCTGACCTTCACGGGCACGCTGTGCATGGCCTACGCCATTTATATGTACCACTCCCTGGATCCCGTCTCGGAACTGTGGGTGATCCTCTATCCCCAGTTCCTGCGGGGGGTGGGCATGGCGCTGATCAACACGCCGGTGACCACCACCGCGCTCAACGCCGTGTCGCGGGAGGACGCAGGCAACGCCTCGTGGATGCTCAAGCTCAGCCAGCGCGTGGGCGCCGCTTTCTCCATCTCCATCCTCAGCACCATCCTCAGCCGCCAGACCTCCATCCACAAGGACTACCTGGGGCGCAGCCCCCTGGCCTATGGGGAGCCTTCGGCGGAAATCATCCACCGCGGCATGTCCATGGGATTCTCCTCCCTGGAAGCCCGCTCGGCGGCCCGCGCGGTGTACGGGCGCACCCTGGGCCAGGCCGCGACCACCCTGGCCTTTCAGAACCTGTTCCTGATTCTGGGCACCGTGGCCCTGATCGCGGCCATCCCCGCGTTCTTCCTGACCGTGTTCAAGCGCCCCCTGGCTCCCAGCGGGGATTGAGAGAGGCCCCCGGCGGGGATTAAGAGGCCGCCCGGTGAGGGAGGGCAGGCGCGGGGGAGAGCAGGCGCGGGGGAAATGCGCGGCTTCTAGGCGGCCAGCAGGCGCTTCATGGCGCGGCGGAAGTCCTCGCCGATCTGCTCCTCCAGGGCATGCCTGCCTTCCCGAATCACCCAGCGCCCGCCGATCATCACGTCCCGCACCGGATTGCCACCAACCCCGGCGAACACGAAGGCGTCCAGCAGCGCGTCCCCCTCGCGGCCATAGAGCGCCGCGTGCCCGCCGTCCAGCACAAGCCAGTCGGCGCGGCAGCCCTCCGCGATGCGCCCCAGGGGGCGGCCCAGCGCCCGGCCGCCCCCGGCCAGCGCCGCCCGGTAGAGCCTGGCTCCGGTGGAGGGCTCGGCGACAGTCGCGGCCACGTTGCGCTCCCCCTGCAGGAGCCGCTGTCCGTACTCCAGCCAGCGCAGCTCCTCGGCCACGCTGACCGAGACGTGGCTGTCCGAGCCGATGCCCAGCGCCCCGCCGGCGGCCAGATAGGCGGGCAGGGGAAACAGCCCGTCCCCCAGGTTGGCTTCCGTGGTGGGACACAGGCCCGCCACCGCGCCCGAGGCGGCCAGGGCGCCCGTCTCCTCCGGCGTCATGTGGGTGGCGTGCACCAGGCACCAGCGTTCGTCCGGCCGGGCGTGCTCCAGCAGCCAGGCCACCGGCGTGTTGCCGGTGGCGGAGCGGCATTCGGCCACCTCCGCCGCCTGCTCGGCCACGTGGATATGCACGGGCGCGGTGGCGTCCTCCGCCCGCATCATCTCCAGCGCCTCGGCCAGCATGGGCGCGGGCACGGCCCGCAGGGAATGGGGCGCCAGGCCGATCCTCACCCGCGGATCGGCGCCGTAGGTTTTCCGCAGGGAGGCGATGATCCCGGCCAGCCCGCCCAGGCCGTTGACGAAGCGCCGCTGGCCCGGCTCGGGGGGTTGCTCCCCGAATCCGCCCCGGGCATAGAGCACCGGCAGATGGGTGATGCCGATACCGACCCGCAGCGCCGCCTCGATGACGCGCCGGGACAGCTCCGCCGCATCGGCGTAGGGCGCGCCGCCGGGTGAGTGATGGAGGTAGTGAAACTCGCCCACCGCCGTGTAGCCCTGGCGCGCCATTTCCAGATACAACTGCGCGGCGATGGCCCCCACGTCCTCGGGCTCCAGCCTGGCCACGAAGCCGTACATGGCCTCGCGCCAGCTCCAAAAGCTGTCTCGCGCCTCCGCCCGCCGCTCGGCCAGACCGGCCATGGCGCGCTGAAAGGCGTGGGAGTGCAGGTTGGGCATGCCGGGCAGCAGCGGGCCGGCCAGCCGCTCGCAGCCCTGCGCCTCGGCGCCCTGCCGCACGGAGGTGATGGCGCCGCCGCCGTCCACCTCGATGCGGACGCTCTCGGCCCAACCCTGGGGCAGCATGGCGGCGGGTGCGAAAAAGGAAGGCATGGGAGAGGCGCCGGGGAGAGTGGCCGTTGCGGGGGGTTGCCGCGGGCGGCCGCGGCGGGCGGCGCTACTTGAGCCTGAGGCGCTTGACCACGCCGCTGGAATTGAGCAGCACGCGCTCCCCCACCCTGATCCGGGCGGTCATGAACACGAGGGAGCCCGTGCGGCGGACCACCTCGGCGCGGGCCACCACGAAGTCGCCCTGGCGGCCGGAATCCACGAAGTCGGAGTGCATGGACACGGTGAGGGCCCGCTCCTCCGGGTAGCCCTGCCGGGCCGTGTAGCACATGGCCAGGTCGGCCATGGTCATCAGCAAACCCCCGTGCACGAAGCCCGTGCCGTTGATGTGGCGGGCTTCGGCCAACAGCACGATGCGCGGGTCGCCGTCCGCATCGTCGGGACAGTAGAACGGCCCCGCTCCGCGCTCGAAGGTGTCGTCCGGGTCGGCGATGAAATGGCCCGCGGGGAAATCCGGGGGCGCCGCCGCGGTGTCTTTTGCACCCATCTCCTCGTTACTCTCTTTGTTGCTGATGACGCGCTCCCCCTCAGGCGGGAAAGGCGTCGAAGGCGAACAGGGCTTCGCACCATTTGCCCAATTGCAGAAGCTCTACGTCGCCGCCCATGCCTGTCACCAATTGCATGCCCAGGGGCAGCCCTTCCGCGCTGAGCCCGGACGGCACCGAGATGGACGGGAAGCCGCAGCAGGTCCAGGGCGCCAGGAAAGTCGCATCCCCCGTGGTGGAGGGGTCCGGCGGCGGGCCGGGCGCCGTGGGCAGCATCAGCGCGTCCACCCCGGCCAGGAGGGCCGTCAGGTCCGTTTTCAGGCGCTCCCTATGCCGCATGGCGCCCAGGTAGACCAGGGCCGGCTTGGCGAAGCCGTCCTCCATCATTTCCTTGAAATGCGGGGGGTAGAGTTCCTTGCGCGCCGGGTAGCGCTCCTGATGGTTGATGGCGCTCTCGGCGGCGATGATATGCTGCCACATCTCCTTAAAGCCCTCGTAGGAATCAGGCACCGGGCACTCCACGATCTCCGCGCCGTTGTCCGCCAGCAGCTTGAAGTTGGCCTCCAGATGCTCCCGCATCTCCGGGTCGCAATGCTCCTCGAAGTAGCCCCGCAGGCGGCCCACCCTGGCCGGCGTCCTTGGCTTCAGGGGCTCCGGCAGTCTGCCGTCCGCGCCGTCCGCCCCGCCTGCCTGCCGCGCGGCCAGCCACACCAGCCGGGCGTCCTCCACGTCCCGGGCCAGCACCCCCACGTGATCCATGGTCCAGCTAAGCTCCAGCAGGCCGCCAGTGCCGATCTCCCCGAAGGTGGGCTTGAAGCCCACGATTCCGTTGTAGGCGCCGGGGCGCAGGGTGGAGCCGCCGGTCTGGGTGCCCAGGGCCGCATGGCACATGTGGTCGCCCACCGCCGCGCCGGAGCCGGAGCTGGAGCCGCCGGGGGTGCGCTCCGTGTTCCAGGGATTGCGGGTCTCGCGGGCGTCCCGGTAGGCGAAGGAGGTGGTGACGGTCTTGCCCAGCATGATGGCGCCCGCCTCCCGCATGCGCCCCACGCCGTCGGAGTCCGCTTCGGCCACGTGGGCCTCGTAGGCTTCCGTGCCGCCGGTGGTGAGCATGCCCTGCACGTGGATGATGTCCTTCACCCCGCAGGGGATGCCGTGCAGCACGCCGCGCCATTTGCCGGCGGCGGCGGCGGAGTCCAGGGCGCGGGCCGTCTCCAGGGCTTCCTCCACGTAGAGATTCGTCCAGGCATGCACCTGGCCCTCCCGCTTTTCGATGCGTTCCAGGCAGGAGCGCAACAGCGCCTCGGCTTTGAGTTCGCCCTGGCGCATCCGCTCCCCGGCCTCGCGCAGGGTCAGGTCTCTCGCTTCGGTCATGGCCCATCTCCGGGGGAATGCGGTCAATGGTTCCGCGGTCAACCGCTCCGCAGTCTATGAATGAGCGGAGTTGAACGCGGCTATCATAACCCCACGGACGGGAAAAACAAGCGGCGCGGGCCTCCTGTCTCCC